>JAADGJ010000058.1 GCA_013152435.1 Chloroflexota bacterium
GGCGTTGCGTACCCTCATTCTAGCCTGAAGGGGGAAACCTGACGAGCGTCGTTAAGCGTAACCAGGTTGGAAGGTGGTTACGCTCATGAGGCAGATCGGCAGGGCCGATTACGACCTGGTTACGAGGCGATTACGCTCAGCGTAACCGCTGTCCGACCCTCCGATTGAGGGATTGAAACCCGCTGGAACAGCCACGACTGCGATCTCCGACACAATCGGTGTGAACGTACAGAATCCCGATTGAGGGATTGAAACTAGAATCTACCGGGCATAGGCACGCGCCGCAATGGGGAGTGTGAACGTACAGAATCCCGATTGAGGGATTGAAACCGAGACCCGGGGGAGCGGATTAGGCCCGGACCCTCAAGCGGGTGTGAACGTACAGAATCCCGATTGAGGGATTGAAACCAGAACATCCTACAACTTGGCGCAGAGCAGTGCTGGTGGGTGTGAACGTACAGAATCCCGATTGAGGGATTGAAACTCATATCCCCTCCTGTATGTACCCTAATTCCTTCATGTGTGAACGTACAGAATCCCGATTGAGGGATTGAAACCTGTGACGATCACAGTCACACCGGGCGGAACGAGGACTGTGTGAACGTACAGAATCCCGATTGAGGGATTGAAACGCATTCAGGACGGCCTGTAACCCAGTCACTGTCCCGGTGTGAACGTACAGAATCCCGATTGAGGGATTGAAACCGTGCGAATCATCTGCAAAAGCAAGCTAGTTTTCCCGGGTGTGAACGTACAGAATCCCGATTGAGGGATTGAAACCACACGATCTCTGTCGTCGTGACCGTTTTTCCGAAAGTGTGAACGTACAGAATCCCGATTGAGGGATTGAAACCTGGGCCGTGCACAATGCAGCTGCACACCATGCCGATTGTGTGAACGTACAGAATCCCGATTGAGGGATTGAAACCATGCTCTCCATCCTCATCGCATTCGGCACATTCATTGGTGTGAACGTACAGAATCCCGATTGAGGGATTGAAACTATTCGACCACCTATCCATACATCGCCGGCACCCTGGTGTGAACGTACAGAATCCCGATTGAGGGATTGAAACGCCAGATGCGCCGCACCCACCCAGCCGCCTCCCTGCGTGTGAACGTACAGAATCCCGATTGAGGGATTGAAACCTCGTTGCCCGCCCTTCTGTCGCTGGGACAGCAGCAGTGTGAACGTACAGAATCCCGATTGAGGGATTGAAACGGATCGCTATCGGAAAGCCATCAGGGAGAAGCGCGCAGGTGTGAACGTACAGAATCCCGATTGAGGGATTGAAACAGGTACGGTTCCTGGCTAGGCTTACGACGGAGAAGAATGGTGTGAACGTACAGAATCCCGATTGAGGGATTGAAACTGGGGATGTTGTCGGGAGCGATTCGAGTACCGGCAATAGTGCGAACGTACAGAATCCCGATTGAGGGATTGAAACACCGAAATCCACCACTCGAATGCGCCGCCAATCACTTGGTGTGAACGTACAGAATCCCGATTGAGGGATTGAAACCCTGCGGGATGTCCAGGGCCTCGTGTTCGCCCTGAAAGTGTGAACGCTCAGAATCCCGATTGAGGGATTGAAACACGAGGATGTAACGACGGTACAGTCTCGTTGTAACGAGGTGTGAACGCTCAGAATCCCGATTGAGGGATTGAAACACATACGTCGGAGCCCCCACAAGTGTTGGAAAGACTTCTTTTAGTGTGAACGCTCAGAATCCCGATTGAGGGATTGAAACTCTAGAAGCAACGGCACGATCTCCTTGTGCACTCGATATGTGTGAACGCTCAGAATCCCGATTGAGGGATTGAAACCTTGTTGTAGTCTACCCACCAGATGTACCCATCGGCAGTGTGAACGTTCAGAATCCCGATTGAGGGATTGAAACACTAGGAGGATGGCATGGCATTCAGTCATGGCAAGAGGTGGAACGTTCAGAATCCCGATTGAGGGATTGAAACATGGCCCCCACATCCTGGAAGCCCTGCTGCCCCCGCGTGTGAACGTTCAGAATCCCGATTGAGGGATTGAAACCCCATAGTCGAACCCGAACCCCGAATAGTTCGCCATGTGTGAACGTTCAGAGTCCCGATTGGGGGATTCACTACCGTACAGGGTGCTGATCCCCAGAAAATTGGATTTGAAGGTACTGTGAAGGGTTGACTTCTTGAGTTTGAGCCTGGACATGTTCCGGGTTTGTTGGGGATCGCACGGATGGAGCGGGAACTATCGGAGATATTGGGTGGGCGCAAGGTGGATCTGCACACGTCATAGGATTTGAGCCGGTATTTCCGCCAGGATGTGATGGCGGAGGCAGAGGTTCGGTATGAGCAAGGAGGGTGATGTCCGGCCGCAGTAGCATCGAGGAGGAGGGCCATGCTTTGCAGAGCGGTGATGATTTTAATCATCCTGGCTTTTTCTTCGTGGGGTGTGGCCTGGGCCGATGATGAACCGACGCCCCTCATTGTATACCCAGACTTGCCCCTCCAGGCGGGCTGGACATGGTTCGGAGGGTGGGTCAGCTTCAGTTGCCAATGGGCCACGTTTTACGTGTATTCTGGGGATCCCGTGGAAGGAGAGCTCTTGGGCAGTAACTATGCATATCTCCCACCGAAGTCGAATGGGGCTCCCACCCTTCGTCTGCCGCGAAACCCGATTGGCCTTGTGCTCGCTCTTAATCGTCCCCTCCGGGAGGGCGAGACCACCACCGTTTACGCCGAATGTGGGAATGGAGAGATCGTTCAAGACACATTTATCGTCGAGCCCTTCGTCTCATGGCCCAAGCCGCTTTGGATATCCCCACCGTTCTATTACGTGCCTCCAGATCTTTGGTTCACCGCTCCACCAACGGCGGGAAGCACGGCTGTGAGCGGGCGGCTTTCTGACGATGCTTGTATTGATCGACCCATCTACGTATATTCGGGTCTCGGACCTGAAGACGAGCTTCTGGGAAGTGGCATTGTGCAATCCGATGGCAGCTTTCGCGTGTCCTTGAAACGTCCCGTGCAAGGCGAGAACATCACCTTTTACGCCGATTGCACCGTTAACGTGCCATACGGGATCGTTGTTCAGGAGACCTTCATGGTCCCACCCATAGTCCCAGAACCTGCCACCCTCTTGCTTGTGGGAGGAGGGATGGCCGTCCTGGCGGGTTATGCGAACCTGCGCCGGCGAACTTCGCCCGGCGCAAGGCGGTGAGATGTCAAGTGATAACCGCTGAGCGAATTGCACCATTTCGCACATCGAGTGAAGACTACGATCTAACCGAACGTCTCAAAGCCCACTTCGCCCGACTGCGCCGGGAGCGTTAGCCCTTCTGCTTAACGGGAGCGGAATTCGACGAGATCCTGAGATGGAAGCTGGGAGGGCAGTACGGACGTCAACAAGCCAGGAGAGCGGCCAACACGGAAGAGGTCATCAGGGCCGTTACCGGCGTTGCGTTGATGATCACGCATCCTGACGAGGGCTATAAGCTTGAGCTTTGGGTCAATCTATTGTGCGCGCTGCGCGATGTGGGAGTTCGGTTGCGTCGGCCGTGCTTGCTTTTGTCTATCCCGAGCGGTATGCCGTGATCGATTTTCGAGGATGGCAATATGTCTTTGGAGAGGAAAAAGCCGGCTGTTCGATCGCCGACTACAAGCGGTACTTGGGAAAGGTCCGTAGCCTGGCTGATCGGCTGGAGTGGCTCCCGCAGGAGGTTGGCCTCGCGATATGGGCGTATGACAAGAGGCACGGGTGGTGCTCACAGCACCAAGCGGGCTAAGGGGTGATGTGATGACGAGAGCTAGGAGTAGCGGCAAAGCGTTGTCGTGCTTATTAGGACTCTTTGTCTTGTTGGGGTGTTCTCGGGGCCAACCGACACCAACGATTGACGTATCGTCCATAGAAGCAACGGTTGCTGGTCGTATCTTTGCGACACTAACGGCCCAAGCCGTTTTGGCGCATCCTGAGACACCTGCAGAGGCGAGGGAAGACATAGAGGCCACGGTCGTGAGTCGTGTCCTGGCTACACTAACGGCTGACGCGGTGTCTGTACAGAGCCGGACTCCTGAGGCGAAAGAGACACCAACACCGACGAACACGCCAGCGCCTCCGACTCCGACTGTCATACCCTCGCCTGTGCCTTCACCAACATCCCCCGAGCTAATGGCAATTGTCCAGGCAGAGGTCTTAAATGTGCGTTCCGGCCCTGGTACCAACTATCCAGTGATTGCGTCTGTAAAGCAGGGGGACAGCTTGCAAGTGATGGCTCGCAACCAGGATGCCAATTGGATCGAGATCATGCTCTCCAGTGGGCGACGTGGTTGGGTTGCTGTTTGGCTTGTTCAGCATGGCTTCGCAATTGAAGCTGTGCCGCTTGCCAGCGTAATCCCGACACCTCCTCCCACGCCGAGTCCGACACCGACGGAAGTGCACAAAGAATTACAGGTGACGTTCATCAACATGCACTACGAGTGTCAAAGGCGAATATGGGAATTTGAGGCAAAAAAAGGCATCGTCGAGCGCGTATGGGGTTACCGCAGCTTCCAGGTGGATATGTATATCACGAACAATAGTGACAAACCGGTAGAGCCTCCGTGGAGGCCAAGACGTTGGATCATTACGGATGGTCGTCAGGAATACATCTCGGACTTAATGTGGCAATGGGTTCATAAACGTACGGGGGCTTACAAGCAACCCCCTATTTACCCTGGACAAACCGCTGGCTGGACCTTCATGGCTTTTCCATTGGACGCGGGTCAGTGGGTTAAAGCGGCAGAGTTTGAGTGGAATGGGCAAGTTTACCGGCAGGAATTCGATCTAGGCCCAGTCGGCAACTCATATAACTACATCGATTGCGGGGACGTACTAGATCACCCCTATTATCCGACGCCAACACCGAGGCCTTAATTTGCGTCCGAGCAAAGGGATTGGAATCGGCGACATCAACCCCTCATGTTCACGCCCCTGTCACGTGACATTGAGAGCGAGCGATGAAAATGCCAGACATTGTTATAAATGCGTTAATCGGTATAGTGAGTATAGGCATTGGCTACCTTGTGTCGCGACACCAAAACATAGAACTCATAAAGGCAGCCAAGCAGCTTTTGCGAGCGTCTGTACCAATCTCGTTGCGAGATGAATTTCACATGACGCATATTCTCGCCGATTACATTCAGAAAGACTCATTTCGCCCTGATTTGATTGTAGCCGTTGCTCCTGGCGGGGCCATGATCGGTGAATGGCTCTCGCGGCGCTTCATAGGTAACAAAGCATCTCCTATTCCCATATGCGTTCTGTGGATGCATGTAAAGCGAGATTCAATGGGACGACATCTCTCGGCACCGAGAGCAAGTGCTCCTCTAGGACATCCTTCAGTCAAAGCCAAGCGCGTACTGATCGTCAATGATATTTCCAGAACTGGGCGAACGCTCGAGGCAGCGGTTAAGGCGGTGAAGGAGATGCTCCCAGACTCTTTGATTAAGGTAGCTGTGTTGTTCCTCTCGGAGGATGCAGGGCCTCCTTACCCCGATTATTGGGTGGATAAGCCGTCCCGTCGGGTCGTTTTCGAGTGGAAACAGGGGAGGGCATGATGCAGCTGAAAGAGTGTACGAACTTGACTTATCTGCATGTCCACTCTTTTGGGGAAGGTCGTCTCTTTCCCGACGGCACCAATAGCGACGACAATGGAGGAACGTGCGAGGGCACTTGGTCCCGTGATCGCCCCTCGTGCCTCGCAGGGACTCAGGTTTTCTGTGCGCAATGCAGTAGTTCAACAAAGCTGAAGTTGAGCCCGTTTCTCTACTTTCCACCTCTATAAAAGTGCAGCGGGAGACCCACTTATGGATAAGCTAAAGGTTATCGCTCTCTGCCTCGCTCTACTGGCCGCGGCGGTTTACCCGTGGGCATACGGATATCAAGACGTTGTCGCTCAGGGGACGGCGCCAATTGAAGCAACGAAACCCTCGACTTCGGAACAGCACGTGCTGACCAAGGCCCGGGTGGTGCCCATACGAAGCGCAACGTTGAGCTTCCCGATCGAGGGGATCGTGGCAGAAGTGCTCGTCTCGGAAGGGGACCAGGTGAAGGCTGGCCAGGTGCTCATCCGGCTGGACTCTGGCCGACAACAAGCGGCTGTCTTGCAGGCTAAGGCCGAGCTCCGACGCGCTCGAGCTCAGCTGGCCGAGCTGAAGGCTGGACCTCGCCCAGAGGAGATCGCGATAGCAGAGGCCGCCGTGATGAATGCCCAGGCGAGGCTGCAAAAGGTTCTGGAGGGGCCCAGCGAAGCCGAACTCACCGCCGCCCGCATCGACCTCGCTAACGCCGAGGCCGCCCTTCGTACAGCACAGAGTAACTATGACGCGATAAGCTGGCGCAACGACCTTGCGGCGACGGCTCAGTCCTTTGCGCTGGATAAGGCGACCAAGACCTATACGGCGATCAAGGCTCGCCTGGATGAACTTCTCAGGGGTCCCAGTGAAGCCGATATGGCAATCGCTCGTTCAGAAGTGCGCGAGGCTCAGGCGAACCTGGAACTACTGCGTGCTGGGGCGCGCCCGGAGACCATCGCTGTAGCCGAAGCCGAAGTCGCAGCAACCGAAGCAGCGCTAGAACAGGCAGTGGCGACGTTGGCCGAGACAGAGTTGCGGGCTCCTTTCACCGGCACGATAGCCGCGCTCAATGTGAGCGTAGGAGAGTACGTAGCACCGGGCATGCCCGTCGCGGTTCTGGGCGACCTTTCCGCCTGGCTCATCGAAACCAGGGACGTGACGGAGCAGGACGTGGTACGGGTCCAACCGGGTGCACCAGTCACTATCACATTTGATGCTATCCCTGATCTGACACTAACGGGACGAGTAAGCACCATCAGCTTGGTTGGTGAAGAGACAGCAGACGGCGTCGTCTACACAGTCACGATCATACCTGACCTGCAAGATAGCCGCTTGCGCTGGAACATGAGTGCCTTGGTCTCCATCGAGTAGGAGCATGATGATGAGGGGTACCGCTCTGATCAGGCTCATCATCGCTATCATCCTCATGTGCATACTGGCTCGCGGTGAATTTTCGCCGGCGTCGGCCAGTTTGATGGCGAGAGCGGCGGAGACGTTGCGCCCCGTATTGCCACAGACTCCCGTCGCGCAGCCTATTCTCAGCGATATGGTGTCGACTCCTGCGTCCAGATCCCTTCTGTCCAATGCTTTCGTCGCTGACCGACAAGCGGTTATTAAAGCCGCTCCTCGATCGAGTGCAAAGGTAGTGGCTCAGGTGCGCGAGGGGCAGGTACTGGAGATGGTGGGGCGGACCGATCCCCCTACCTGGGTGTTGGTGATCTACCCACCTGATAGCGAGGGGCGCGCCTGGACCGCGGCGGATCAACTGCGGGTTTATACCGCTGTAAGTCTACTGCCTGTCGTTGGGGAGGCGGCCATGGTGCAGATCACGGAGACACCAGCTGTCTCGACAGCCACGATGACGCCCGCGGCGGAGCAACCTGTGGCGACGACGCTGCGTTCTGGGCTGGTTGCCCGCATCACCGCGGACGTGCTGAATGTGCGCGCTGGCCCTGGCACCAACTATGCTATCATCAGCAAGCTACGCGACGGTGATCAGGTGCAGATCACCGGACGGAACGAGGATGGCACCTGGCTTCAGATCATCTACGATGGAAAAGCTGAGGCCCAAGGCTGGGTGTATGCTCAGTATGCCGAGGTCAGCGGCGACGTGATGGAGGCGCCACTGGCAACGACTACGGTGCAACCCGTGTCCAGACAGGCCCGTCGTGCTCGCTTCACCGGCAAGCTAGCCATCCTGACTCGAAGCGGCGGGGACCTGTACATCGTCAACGCGGATGGCAGCGGGCTGCGCCGCGTTACCACAGGCGTCCTGGACCCGGACCTCTCGCCCGATGGGAAACGCTTGGCTTATGCCCGGTGGCCAGGCGGCCCCGACCCAGAGGGGGTCTATGTGCGTGATTTGATCAACGACAATGAATGGCGGCAATGGGGCACGCATCTGCCGCGTGCGCCCGATTGGTCGCCAGATGGGCGTTATCTGGTCTTCTCATTCCAGAAGGGCGGGAGAGAAGGGTATTTGGAGCTCAGGTTTGGCCCGTGGGCATTCACGTTGCCGCCGGATCCACACTTTCAGTTGGGCTATGTGGACACCTGGACGAGGGAGTATCGCGATGTCCCTTCGCAGCGTTACAGTCACAATCCGAGTTGGGCTCCGGACGGTCTTCGGATTGTCTACCGAGGGGACCGAGGAACTGAAATCACCACGCTTTTAGGTCCCACTAAGCCTTTGACGAAGGATATAAGGCACCTGGGTCCGGTCTGGTCGCCTGCGGGAGGGCTTATTGCCTTCGAGAAGAAATACCCTAATCATACCGACATTTTCGTGGTAAATGAGGATGGGAGCGAGATTCGGCCGTTGACTTCGTCGGGCCTATGGACCGAGCGCCCGGCCAACAGCGTCTCGCCGACGTGGTCGCCCGACGGGCAATGGATCGCTTTCCTGACGGATCGCAACGGCAAGTGGGAAGTGTATGTGATGCGGCCCGATGGGAGCGAGCAGCAGCCTCTGTTCCCCAATGGCCTGCCGAGGGTGACGATCCAACACCAGAGCGTGGGCGAGCGCTTGTTGAGTTGGTCCTGGTAGCAGCCCGGCACACTGTGTGCCGGGTCGATAGACCTCTCTTTGAAGGCACTCTGATCGCCTGCACTTGCCGCGGAGACAGCACATATGCGCACTGATGGTGTGGTATTATTTTGACGTCCTCTTGTCGCCTGGCTTGCGGCTTTGCTCGGGAATCGACGTTGCTCCACACAGTGAGAGCCAGTTCAGGGCTCTTGGGGGCCGTTCTGCACCGCGGGCCGCGTGACAGGGGGACGTCAGTGATGAACGGGTTACAGCCCTTCTTTTGTGTGCTGTTTGCAGTCCGTCGCAGCCCTCGCGTAAATCTATGGGGGCTGTGCCCAAAATGGTGGTCTTCAGCCGCGATTCAGGATGCAGCCCTCTCAAGGCTGAGACACGGGTTCGAGTCCCGTATGGGCCACCACATGTTACCGCCTTCTGTTTCTCAGAGGGCGGTAACTTTTTTACGCTCGCGGGTTCCAGCTCTCAAAGGTCGTCTCTTCCCCGATCCAGCTGGATACTCCCGCACGGGAACACGGCTACAGTCGCCTCATTGCCATATCGTGCCGCCAGGTGCGCGCTCAGATCACCCCAGCGGCGAAACACCACATCGCCCCCGACATCAGCCGCCGTCAGCCGGGGCGAGAAGAAAACGACGTGCGCATCCCACAGCGTCGGTGACGCCCTCCTTCCCGTACTCCCACGGCGCAGATCGTAACGCATGCCCGGGCCGAACAGCCCGTGATAACCCCGCCCCTCCGGGCTGGCAGTGACGATGACGATCATGCCCCCCTCCTTGACCACCAGCCTGGGCGATGACCTCAGCACGTTGAGGGCCATCCCGCTTTGCAGGAAGTCCGTGTCCTTGGGATAGGCATTGCAGATGGCGATGTCCACCGGCTCAGCGGGCATCTCGGTAGCGTATACCTGTCGGGCTAACCGGATGCCCACCCGATGCGCGCTCACCATGTCCCCCACGAACAGCCCGGCGATCTCCCGATGCGAATTGACCACCACGTTGATGATGTAATCCAGCCCCACTCTATCCCGTGCGATATGCTCGATCTCCGCCCGGAACTCGTTATGCTCCACCTCGATCAAGCCCCCCCGTAAGCGGCCCGGTTGGTGGATGGAGGCGATCGTATCGATGCCCGCGACGCCCGGGATCACCACTTTGGCCCCGCCCCCGAACCCCGGACTCCCATGCGGCGTGATCGAGCCAACGCCGATCTTCAGATCGGCCTCGGCGAAGAAACGGCAGACGTGAACCGGCGTCCCTCGATCCGACACTCCCAGATCCACCACATTACCATAGGGATGGTTGTTGTACACATCCAGCCGATCGGCCGCGGCCCGCCCGATCTTCTTGATGATGTCCTCCTTGACCATGGGACGATGCGTACCTGTCCCTAACACGACGCGCACCCGATCCAGGTCCACGCCAGCCCGCTCCAGCCGACGCATGAGGGAGGGCATGATCCGTGCGGCCGGCGCCGGCCGAGAGATATCGTCCACCGCGATGGAAACCCAGCGTTTCCCGCGCGCCACATCCTCGATGGGCGGGGCATCGATGGGCGCGTCGAACGAGCGCTCGATTCCCGCCAGCCCGATGTCCGGTGCATCGGCTGGCCAATAGGCCCGCACACACCAGGAGGAGGGAAAGCGCAACTCCACTTCCTCATCGCCATACCACGCACGCCAGGGGATACGGATGGTGGTCATGATCCTCCTCGCAAACGAAGCCCTCGGCCTATCCTACAGCCGAGGGCCTTGATCTCGCCGTCAAAGGACACGATGCACGGCGATCACGTCCAACAGGGCTCGAATTCATAACGCAGGTCCTCGATGGAGGCTCCGACCACCTCGATCTCCTCCAGGAGATTGGTGCCCAGGCCCAGCTCACGCGCCAAGTTCAGATGATTGTCGCTGCGCAGGAAGGGCGGGGTCGGCTGTTCAACGGTCGAGTCAAAGCCCATCGTCGCGGTGGCGACGGCATCCGTGGCCACCGGGTCAACGCCGGCGACCAGGATGCCGGGCTCCACAGGAGAGATCGTCTTGATCCAGGGGCCCTCCCCGGCCTCCGTGGTCTTCACGCCATCGATGAGCGCGAAGTGGATCGGGCGCGCCCGGTTGAGGTCCATGATCACCTTGGGCAATCGGGTCTTAAACTCATCCCCCTTCCCATGGAATGCCGAACGATATTTATGGTCGGGGCTCAGTCGATAGTGAGTATATGGCACCAGGCCGATCAGATTCTTCATGGCCAGGGTGACGCCACAACTCCAATGGCATTTCAGCTTGGCGATGGAGATGAAGACGTCGATGTCCTCCAAGATGGGATTGAAGACGAAGTTCTCGTAGATGAACCAGCCGTCGCCGACCGGGGTGGAGGCGAAGTCCTCGTAAGGCTCAGGCGTGTTCAGGTCGATCAGAGTGGCATCCAGATCCCGCGCCACATCCTCGTATCCCCAGGCCCGGTATGTCCTAGCATCGACCGACTCGACGATGAAGAGCTCCCGCGCGCCGGCCTCCCGCACGGCTTCGCCCAGCGCGCGCACGACCTCCGGGTGTGTCACATAACTCTCGATGGGCGAGACGCCGGGCAGCGGCTGCACATCCACGCCAGCCGTCAGGTTCACCTTCAACGCCACCCGATCACCGGTGTGGATGACGCCCTTCAGTCCGCCCAATCCATCGAGAAGCGAGCGAACCTGCCGCCGGATGAGCGCGCGGTCATAATCAGCGGCATAAGCCAACGCCACTCGCGGCCGTGACGACGTCGCCGCCTCGGTCGTAGGGAGGGGTTGCGGGGTTTGCAAAAGCACACCAGGCTGGCACCCGACGGTCAACACCCCCGCCGTGAGGGCACTCGCGGTGCGCAGAAAGTGACGTCGGGAGATCACATACCGTGACGGCGAGCGACTCCCTTGCAAGACATCGTCAGACACTATCCAACCTCCTGTGCTACGAACAGCTCTCCCAAAGCCTCTTTGGGGATGGTAGGGACGCCCTCTTGTAGATAGCAGGCGACGGCCCGGGACTCACCGATGCGGTAAAGCGGCGATCGGTCCTCATAGCACATCGGCTTCACGAAGGGGCACCGCGCGGCGAACTTACATCCGCGATCCTCTTCTGCAGCCGATCAGGCCACCTTCGCAGGGCGCAGGAGGCCCAGCTCGGCAAGCTGCAACTCCTCGCGCAGAACGTCTCGCGCCCTACCCATCGGCCCCTCGAGTTTGGCGATGAAAGCCACATACTCCTCATAAGAGGCGAGCTTGGCGGACTCCAGCTCCCCGAAGAATTCGTTCACCGCATTGCGCACCTCCATCAACCGCAGAAAGCTCCGGCGACTGAGGAACGGCTCCGCCCGGATGATAGCCACATTGAGCATCCTGATATGCCTGCCAAGCCCCTCCACATCCACCTTGTCCGCCGAATAGCCGCCCGAGAAGAACAGATATTGATACGTGTCGGAGAGCGTCTTCCAGAGGGCAAGACACTGCTGATTCTTCACGTCGATGGCCTTCTTCCTGATCTCCGTCCTCTCCTGTTGTCGATGGAGAAGATACTGCGTCAGGAAGGCCAACAGGCCCCCTATCACGACGCCGAGCAAAGGGAATATCGCGGACAAGACACCACTCCCCATGGTGCACCCCCTTCTGGCCCCTCCCAACAGCGCCCCCGGCCGCCCTTGAGCTCCAAAGCCCCAGGCCGCAAAATCGAAATACTCCTCACAGGGCGATAGGCCCTCATCTCAGATAAGTCAACGTGACAGACCACGCCAGGAGAGCTGCCACAGCCGTGATGGGGATCGCCCTCCACATCGAGATGCGTTGCACTCGGCTCACCGCTATCGTGAGGGTCACGACGATCCACAAGAGGCCAATGCCCTGACGAGCGCTGTCAGCCCACACAGGCAGGTACCCGAGCCCGCCCAATTCCGTGCGACGCCACTGGGGAAAGAACACCAGGACGGGCATCTCAAAGGCCCACATGGTGAGAAAGACGGGCAGAAAGAATGTGAGCGCGACTACCACGAAGGTGTCCTCAAAGCTCCCCTGCCCGCGCACGATCTTGGCCAGAAGCTGAAGCGAGCCGGCGAGGAGCAAGAAATTCACCAGATAGATAAGAGGGGTGAAAGGCCCCATCCACAAGTAATACCGCTCAGCAGGGATGGGCAACCACGGCCTGACGACCGCCCCCAGCCCGTTCATCCCGCCGATCCAGGCGACGAGGCCATAGGCGATGCTGATGATCAGCCAGGCGCAAATGCCATATCGCAGGCGCCCTCGATCGACAAGCAACCGGCCCGTCGTGCGACCAGGCCGGACAGCCATCCAAGCGGCATATCGCAATGTCTGGAGGAGGGGCATATGACACCATGAACGGTGGGTACCGACGCTTGCACGCGGATGCAAAGGATGAAGCAACCCTGCAGGGCGCAGACGGCCCATCGCGGAAACACATCCGGGCGATGCCTCAGACTCCTGGCGGGCGACCATGGGGACCCTGATCACGAAGAGGCAACGAGCACCCCCTATCGTCCAACATTATAGCAAGGAAACACAGAATACGTCAATCCTTCTTTTTAACACGGGCTCCAGGGGGCGGAGGTGGCGAGGGGCCGGAGAGGACAAAACCCCTTGACCATCGCCCTGGCGATAGGGTATACTGCCTTCACGATGCCCGAACGCAAGCTTTTGCTCGATCTGACCAGGGAAGAACTGGCTGCCCACCTGGCCGCCTGGGGGGAGCCGCGCTACCGCGTCGATCAGATCTGGCGCTGGGTCTATCAGCGCGGCGTCACCGAGTTCGCCGGGATGACCGATCTTCCCATCGCGCTGCGAGCCCGCCTCGAGGAATCCTTCATCATCGATCCACTGCGGGAGCTGGAATCCGTCACCTCACGCGATCGGCTGACCCGGAAGGTGCTCTTCGCCCTGCCCGACGACCAGACCATCGAAGCGGTGCTCATGCTCTACAAGCGACGACGCACGCTGTGCCTCTCCACCCAGGCGGGGTGCGGCATGGGCTGTCCCTTCTGCGCCACCGGCCTCAGCGGGTTGGCCCGCAACCTGACCGCGGGCGAGATCGTGGCCCAGGCGCTCTTCTTCGCCCGCTTCCTGGGCGATCCCCAAGCGGGCGGCTATGACGCCATCGCCGTCCCACGCCCCACCCGCGTGACCAACATCGTCCTCATGGGAATGGGCGAACCGCTGGCCAACTATTCGGCCACATGGAGAGCCCTGCGGCTCCTGACCGACCCCGCGGCGTTCGGGCTGGGCGCCCGCCACATCACACTGTCCACCGTCGGCCTGGTCCCCATGATCGACCGCATGGCCCAGGAGCCGCTACAGATCGGCCTGGCCATCTCGCTGCACGCGCCCAACGATGCCCTGCGCGACAAGCTGGTGCCCATCAACCGGCGCTACCCTCTGAAGGAGTTGATGGCTGCCTGTCGGCGTTATGTAGAGCGCACGCGACGACGGGTCACTTTCGAGTACGCGCTGATGGCGGGCATCAACGACCGCCTGGAACACGCGGAGGAGCTGGCCTCTCTGATCCGGGGGCTCCTCTGTCATGTCAACCTGATCCCGCTAAACCCGGTGGAGGGATCGCCCTACCAGCCCTCCCCGGATCGAGACGCGGCCGCGTTTCTCCAACGGCTGCAGGACCGCGGCGTTTCGGTCACGATGCGGCTGCGGCGCGGCGTCGAGATCGACGCCGGCTGCGGGCAGTTGCGCCGGCGCGTGGCCGCATCATCGGCGATCGGGTGAGCGCTCGCACGCGCACCCTTTGCGGGAAGGCGAGATTCTCGTCTGAATTGTTTGCTTTTTCAAGCGATGACGTGTATCATGGTGGTTTGTGGAGGTGACTGGTGATCAAGATCGCACCGTCCATACTGGCCTCCGACTTCGCCCGGCTGGGAGAGGAGATCCGTCGGGCAGAGGAGGCCGGGGCGGATTGGATTCACGTGGACGTGATGGACGGCCACTTCGTGCCGAACATAACCATAGGGCCGCCGGTGCTGGCCAGCCTTCGTCGCGTCACGGATCTGCACCTGGACGTGCATCTGATGATCGAGGAGCCGGAGCGCTATCTGGAGGCGTTCCAGCGCGCGGGGGCGGACGGCCTGACCGTGCATGTGGAAGCGACGCCCCATCTGCATCGGGTGATACAGCAGATCCGCGAGCTGGGGGTCATGCCGGGCGTGTCCCTGAATCCGGCCACCCCCCTGGTCACACTGGAGGAGATCCTGCCCGACGTGGATCTGGTGCTGTGCATGACGGTCAACCCGGGATTCGGCGGGCAGGCGTTCATCCCGGGCACACTGGACAAGATACGTCGGCTACGACGGATGGTGCAGGATCGCGGATTGGATATCCTCATCGAGGTGGATGGGGGAGTAGACGAGAGGACGGCTCCCAGGCTGGTAGAGGCCGGGGCTCGCGTGTTGGTGGCCGGCACCTCGATCTTCCGATCGCCGGACGGGGTACGCAACGCGATCGCCCGGCTGAGAGCGGCCGCAGGCGAGCCGGTGCAACTCGATGCCTAACGGCCCTCACCGCTCCCGTACCCGGAAAGCCCTCGCACGAGAAAGCCAGCCCCCTTTCGAGCGCTGGCTTCCGTGCGAAGATGGCCAGTTTACAAGGCGCAAAAGCGCATCAGACGGTCTTCTGAAGTGTTCTAATGCATTGCGTGCAGAGATACATCCGCCTGGTCCGGCCGTTTTCGATCACGGTCGTGCGCTGAATGTTTGGCTTCCATTGCCGCTTCGTGCGGTGTTTGGAATGGCTGACGTTATGTCCAAAGCGTAAGCTTTTACCACAGCGTTCGCACTTAGCCATCCGGATCACCTCTTTCCTTATATTGGATCATGCGGAACACGCGAGACGAACGACGCCCATGATGATAGCCGGGATGCATTCCCGGCTAGAGCGGGCGATATCTTACCATAGGCGGGGTGAAAGGGCAAACCGTGTGCCAAGCCGGGCACACGTGGCCTCAGAGGGCATCAGAACTCGAGGATGTGGATGACGGAAGAGACTTCTCTGGGTCAAATCGATATCTCCCCCGATGCCATCGCCGCCATCGCCAGCGAAGCGGTGCTGGAGAGCTACGGCGTGGTGGGCATGGCCAGCAAGAATGTGCTCGATGGGCTGATTGGCTGGCTACGCCGGGACCGCCCCCGCCGCAGCGTCGAGGTGCGCATCTCCGAGGGCAAGGTCATCATCGACCTGTACGTCATCGTCGAGTACGGGACGCGCATCTCGGAGGTGGCCTATGGCGTCATGAACCGGGTGAAGTTCAGCCTGGAGCGGACATTGGGCGTGCCGGTATCTGAGATCAACGTCCATGTGCAAGGGCTGCGCATCAGCGACCGGGACTAACCCATCGCATCGGCCAGGCGCGCTCCGAGCCAGGATCCCGGCGCGTGGCCAGCCCGGCGGGCATTCCGGGCATCCTGTCGATCTGGGAGGATTCAGGATATTGAGCGGCGAGACGAGAACGGAAGGCGCTTCGTCGGCCTTTCAGGATGATACCACCACCAAGTTGACAGCCAAATACCCCCCGGGGGTCCCCGTAAAGGCGCTAAACGGCGAGGATATGCGAGCCATGCTGTACGCGGCCTCCGCCAACCTGGAGAAGCATCGGGACGCTATCAACGCGTTGAACGTGTTCCCCGTCCCCGACGGCGACACGGGCACGAACATGCTTCTCACCATGCAGGCCGCGTGCAATGAGATCGCCGACCTGGTCCATCCGCCCATCGGGGGCGTCCTACAGCGCGCCGCTCACGGCGCACTGATGGGAGCCCGAGGCAACTCCGGCGTGATCCTGTCCCAGATCCTGCGCGGCATGGCCCGCTCGCTGGACGATAAGGAGCTGTGCACGACCTCCGACCTCGTCGACGCGCTGGAGGAGGGGGCCGACACGGCCTACAAGGGCGTGTCCAAGCCCGTGGAGGGCACCATCCTCACCGTGATCCGGCGGGTTAGCGAGGCGGCCCGCAAAGCCGCCTCAATGGACCAGGACATGCGCTTCGTCTTCGAGCGCATCGTGCACGAGGCCGCGGAGGCCGTCGCGGAGACCCCTCACCTGCTGCCAGTCCTGGCGCAGGCGGGCGTGGTCGACTCCGGCGGGCAGGGCCTATACGTCATCCTGGAGGGCATGTTCCGCTGCCTGCAGGGCGAACAGATCGTGATCAGCGCCCCGCCCAGCGAGGAGGAGGCGGAGCTTTCGGGGCTCGCCGAGGAATGGGGATACGATATCCAGTACCTGATCCTCTCCCACGAGGCCGATGAGGACATGGTCCGTCAGCGTCTGATCGAGATGGGCGGACAGAGCGTGATCGTCGTCGGGGGGGAAGGGGTGATTAAGGTCCATGTGCACAGCGAGGACCCGGGCCCCATGCTCTCCTTCGGCGCCTCGTTAGGGCACCTGGACGACATCGTCGTGGAGAACATGACCTTGCAGACGTTGCGCCGGCGAGGCGAGCAGCCCGTGCCCCAGGCCGCCCCTGTGGCCGCGACCGTTCGAGAGCCCGCGCCCGCAGCCACCCCGGATGTCCCGTGCGGCCAGGTGGGCGTCGTCGCCGTCGTGCCCGGGGTCGGACTCCGGCGCGTGTTCGAGAGCCTGGGGGTGAACGCCATCGTGGAGGGCGGGCAATCCATGAACCCCAGCACGCAGGAGCTGCTGGAGGCCATCGAAGCCCTGCCCTGCGACGATGTGCTTGTGCTGCCCAACAACAGCAATATCATCCTGGCGGCTCAACAGGCCCAGGCCCTGAGCCGAAAGAACGTATATGTGGTTCCCTCCCGCACCATCCCGCAGGGGATCAGCGCCCTGCTGGCCTTGAACCCGCAGGCCAGCCCGGAGGAGAATCAGCGCAATATGACCGCCGCACTGCAGGACATCGAGACGGGCGAGATCACCGTCGCCGTACGAGCCGCCCAATTCGACGGCATCCAGGTGGAGGTGGGCGACGTGATCGGGCTCCACAACGGGGTGCTGTGTGCGCGCGGCCGGGACACGTACGAGGTGATGGACCAGCTCCTATCGAGGATGCACGCCTCAGAAGCGGAGGTCATTACCATATATTATGGTGAGCCGGTCTCCAGGGAGGAGGCTCAGGCCATGGCGGATCGGGTGCAGGAAGCCTATCCGGACCAGGAAGTCGAGCTGGTCGACGGGGGGCAGCCACACTACCATTACATCATCTCCGTCGAATAGGAGCGGCCGGCGTGCAGCCTCGCTGGTACAGGCGATATCTCATCATCCTCAACGTGGAGTGAAGGAATTGTCAGAGATCAAGATCGTCACGGATAGTAACGCACACCTGGATCCCAAAGTACGTGAAGAGCTGGGGATAGAGGTCGTCCCGCTATCGATCCACGTCAACGGCCGCACCTATCAGGAGGGCGTGAACCTGACCACGGAACAGTTCTTTCGCCAGCTGGAGCGCTCGGACGCGCTTCCTATCGCGATGGCGCCCTCCGTGCAGACCTTCGCCAACGTGTATCGACGGCTATCCCGCTCCACCGATCGGATCCTGTCCATCCACATGTCCAGCAAGATGAGCGAGACGTATGCCAACGCCCGGGCGGCCGCGCAGGGCCTCCTCGGCCGTTGCCAGATCGAGGTCGTCGACTCGCTTTCCACATCGGTCGGGCTGGGCATCCTGGTGGAGGCGGCGGCTCGCGAGGCGAGGACCGGCAAGTCGCTGGACGCCATCGTGCGCCTGGTACGCGGGATGATCCCGCACATTTACGCCTTCTTCTTCGTGGAGACCCTGGAATATCTGGAGCGCGCCCGGCGCATCGGACAGGCCCAGGCGATCCTGGGCACCATGTTGGGGATCAAGCCGCTGCTGATGATCGAGGAAGGCGAGGTGATCCCGCTGGAGAAGGTGCGGACGCGCACTCAGGCGGTGGACAAGCTGTTCGAGTTCATCACCGAGTTCACCCGCATCGAGCAGATGGTCATCCTCCAGCACGGGTTCAGCGATGAGACCGCGATGCTGTTGGAGCGATTGGAGCTCACCTACCCGGATCGGGAGTTCCCCGTATACACGTACAGCCCCTCGCTGGCGACCCATCTGGGCCCCACGGCGATGGGGGCCATCGTCTACGAGGGCGTGTGGTGATGACGCGAGCGGATATCGCCCGTAGATGGACGTCTCGCCGACGGGACATCGGAACACCTGGATCCGCACATGAGAAGCGCATAGGAGCGAACGGAACTTGTCCTTTCGAACAGTGAGTAGCCAGGAATGAGCGACGCTTTCGATCGACTGAAAAAGGTCTTGGCCCTGGAAAGACGTCAGGGCTTTCGCAATCGAGCCGTCATCGGCGGGCTGGATAAGTTCGCCGCGCGGTGGGAAGCCGATGTGTTGGCCGAGGTGAAGACGCCGGAACAGCGCGAGCAGGTTCAAGCCATCGTGGCCCTGCTGATGGGGTATCCGACCCTGGAAAGCCCCGTGGCCCGGGAGCGGGTGATCGACGATATCCTGGCCCGGGCGCAGCGCGTGATGGAGGCGGAGGCACGCCCCTCCGCCGAGCCCGTGCCGGCGGCCGCCCCCCAGCCCACGGCGCCACCGCCGCCCAAGGCTCCAGCGGAGAGGCCCGCGCGACCGCCACGGAAGCGGCCCTCCGAGCCCGCCGCAGGCCTGGACGCTCCCGTCACCCGCCTGCCCGGCGTGGGCCCTCGACATGCCCAGCGCCTGGCCAAATTGGGCATCCGGACGGTGCGGGACCTGCTCTGGCATTTCCCCAGGCGGTACGAGGACTACAGCACCCTAAAGACCATCGACCACCTACAGGTCGGGGAGGAATGCACCATCATCGGCAACGTCTGGGACGTGCAGAGCCGCCGGTCCCGCAGCGGACGAGAGATCGTGCAGGCCATCATCGGCGACAGCACGGGCACCATCCAGGCGACCTGGTTCAACCCCTACATGATCCGGCAGCTCAAGCCCGGGCGCGCCATCGTCCTCAGCGGCAAGATCGACACCTATCTGGGACGCCTGGTGCTGACCAACCCGGAGTGGGAGCCACTGGATCGCCAGTTCATCCACACAGGCCGTCTGGTCCCCATCTACCCCATGACGCAGGGGGTGAGCGCCCGCTGGCTCCGCCGGCTGATCAAGCAGACGGTGGACGCCTGGACGCCGAATATCGAGGACTATCTGCCGGATGGGGTCCGGGAGCGACAGGACCTGATGCCTCTGGGACAGGCGCTGGCTCAGATCCACTTCCCTGACAACTGGGATCTGCTGGAGCAGGCACGGCGCCGTCTGAGCTTCGACGAGTTCTTCTTCATTCAGCTGGGGATGCTGCGCCAGCGACATCGCTGGCAACATCAGCCCGGCCGCCCGCTGCCGGCCAACGCCGAGGTGATGGAGCGGTTCCGGGAGGCGTTGCCCTTCCAGCTCACCCGGGCGCAGGAGCGCGCCCTGCGCGAGATCCTGGAGGACATGGCGCAATCACGCCCCATGAGCCGCCTCCTGCAAGGGGATGTGGGCTCGGGCAAGACCGCCGTCGCCGCCGCGGCCATGTGGGCTGCAATCTGCAACGGCGCCCAGGCGGTGCTGATGGCCCCGACGGAGATCCTGGCCGAGCAGCACTACCGAGGCCTCAGCCGCCTGTTCGAGCGCCTGCAGCACCCGGAGGGCCGCCCGGTGCGCCTGGCCCTGCTGACCGGCAGCCTGCCCGAGGGGGAGAAGCGCCAACTGCACGAGGCCATCGCCGCGGGCGAGGTGGACATCGTGATCGGCACCCACGCGCTGATCCAGGAGACGGTGCAATTCGCCAGCCTGGGACTGGCCGTCATCGACGAGCAACATCGCTTCGGCGTGGCACAGCGTGCCCGTCTGCGCCAGAAGGGGTACAACCCCCATGTCCTGGTGATGAGCGCGACGCCCATCCCGCGCACGCTGGCGCTGACCCTCTACGGCGATCTGGACATCTCCGTGCTGGACGAGCTGCCGCCCGGGCGGCAGCCCATCCGCACCCGCTGGCTACGACCGCTGGAGCGCGAGCGCGCCTACGCCTTCATACGTCGTCAGATCGAAGCGGGCCGCCAGGCGTTCATCATCTGCCCGCTGGTAGAGGAATCGGAGAGCAGCGACGCGAAGGCCGCCATCGAGGAGCATCGCCGGCTGCAGGAGGAGGTGTTCCCCGACCTGAAGCTGGGCCTGCTGCACGGCCGCATGAAGGGGGAGGAGAAGGATGCGGTGATGCAGGCGTTCAGCCGGGGGGAGCTGGACATCCTGGTGGCCACCTCGGTCGTCGAGGTCGGGATCGACGTACCCAACGCGACGGTGATCCTGATCGAGGGGGCGGAGCGCTTTGGCCTGGCCCAGCTGCACCAGTTCCGCGGCCGGGTGGGCCGCGGCGAGCATCCCTCCTACTGCATCCTGCTCTCCGACGCCGACTCGGGGGACAGCGAGGAGCGGCTCAAGGCGATGGAGCAGACCCAGGACGGGTTCATCCTGGCGCAGAAGGATCTGGAGCTCAGAGGGCCGGGGGACTTCTTCGGCACCCGACAATCCGGGCTGCCGCCGCTCCACCTGGCCCAGCTGGGGGATGTGCGCACGCTGGAGGCCGCCCGCGAGGAAGCCAAACGTCTGTTCGCCGTGGACCCGGAATTGTCCCTGCCTGAGCATCAGCTCCTGCGCGCCCAGGTAGCCCAATTCTGGCACGGACATGGAGATCTGAGCTGACGAGAAGAGATGAGACCATGCCTACAGCTCTATACCCGGGCACCTTTGACCCGGTACACTATGGACATATCGATATCGCTACCCGAGCCTCTTCCCTGTTCGAGCGTCTCGTCATCGCGATCTACGAGAGCCCCGCGAACAAGCAGGTGCTCTTCCCCATTCAAGAGCGCGTGAGCCTGATGAAGGAGGCGGTCCGGCATCTACCCAATGTGGAAGTTATGTCGTATAATGGATTAACGGTTCATTTCGCGCGACAGGTGGGAGCCCAAGTGATCGTGCGAGGGCTGCGCACATTGGCCGATTTCGAGTTCGAGTTCCAGGTCGCGATGACCAACCAAAGGCTGGCCCCGGAAATCGACATGGTGACCTTGATCACCCAGTCGGAGTACGCCTACTTGAGCGCCTCTATCCTGAAGGAGGTCGCGGGACTGGGCGGGGATATCACGCAGATGACGCCGCCTCACGTGCAGGAGGCGCTGTATCGCCGCTTCCAGGAGTTAGGCAGACCGCCCAGCCGCCAGGTTCCCAAGGCCCGACTGCGGGATCAGCGGAAGCCCGGCCTGGAATTGCCGCATTCTTCCGGGGGGAGGTGATCATCATCGAAATCCTACAGCTCGTCGATCAATTGGAGGCCGTCCTGAATCGCGGCTGGCGCGTGCCGTTCACATCCAGCCTCCTGGTCAATGAGGAGGAGTGCCTGCGCCTGATCGACCAGATGCGCATGTCCGTGCCGGACGAGGTGCGCCAGGCCCAGCGCATCCTGCAACAGCGCGATTACATCCTCCTGCAGGCGGAACAAGAGGCCAAACGGATCGTGAGCGAGGCGATGCAGAACCCGGAGGCGATCTCCGGGCAAAGCGTGCAGGACGTGGTCGCGTCCGCCCAGCAGCGCGCCGCCTCGATCATCGCTGAGGCACGCCAGCGCAGCGAGGAGATGCAACGGGAGGCGGACGACTACGTCCTCGACGTGCTGCGCGAGCTTTCCCGCCATCTGGAGAGCCTGTTGGCCCAGGTGCAGAACGGCATCGAGGTCCTGGCCAACAAACAACGCCCCAACCCTTCATCATCGGCGGCCGCCGGTGGTGATGTCGAAGAGGACGAGGAGATCTGATCGCCGCAAGGGTGCGCACCCAGGCGCCCCGACCCGCCCCACCGATGCGGTGGCAGGGGGCTCCCATGTCAGCGTCGCCGAGTGAGCGAGGCGCAGGGATTCGCCGCGAGGCGGAGGCGCGTCCTGGCGCTCGCGTTCTTGACAGCGACTATCCTCTGCCCTATAATGCCACGACGCATGTTCGAGACATGCGTGAGGATGGCTTATGCGTTACAACGTCGCGCAACTACTGAAAGCATCGGCGGGGGCGACCCGCCATTACCAATTCGATGAGGATGTGACGGGCCTGGATCCCCTTCTCGTGCCGATCAAGCGATTGCAAGGCGAGATCACCATGTTGCGCACGGGGAACGGGGTCCTGGTCACAGGGCGCCTCGCGATGGTGGTCGAGATGACCTGCAGCCGCTGCCTGGAGCCGCTGGAGGTCCCGCTGACCATCGACCTGGAGGAGGAGTTCCGGCCGACCGTCGACGTCATGACCGGTCGGCGGCTGCTCATGGAGGAGGAGGATCAGGCCCTGTGGATCGACGCCCAGCATATCCTGAACCTGGAGGAGGTGATCCGTCAGGATCTGCTCCTGGCGTTGCCCCTGCACCCGCTCTGTCGGGAGGATTGTGCGGGGATTTGCCCGCAATGCGGGCAGAACCTGAACGAAGGACCTTGTGCGTGCATTATCCATGACGTGGACCCACGTTGGTCTGCGCTGTTGGACCTGAAGCTAGAGTGACAGGAACTCACCGCCGGTGCATAGCCTGCGGTGATATGCTGTTAAAGGGAGGGATGAAACCGTGCCACCGTTGCCGAAGAGAAAGTTATCACCGGGAAGACGAGATCGTCGCCGGGCGCACCAT
Source organism: Chloroflexota bacterium (assembly GCA_013152435.1). Taxonomy (NCBI): domain Bacteria; kingdom Bacillati; phylum Chloroflexota; species Chloroflexota bacterium. Next base: position 23,314 of record JAADGJ010000058.1, read on the forward strand.
GCGCTGAAGCCGCCCCACCTCGTTGAGTGCCCCCAGTGCCATGAGATGCGGCTGCCTCATCGCGTCTGCCCGCATTGTGGGTACTACAAGGGCCGTGAAGTGATCTCTGTGGAAGAGGAGTAGGCATCGCCGGGGACCGACCAGCGCTCATAGCGAGGCGTCTTTTGTGCGGGGGAGAAACGGGGGATTGAGGGCCTGCCCTGATTTCCCTCGTTTGTCGCTCTAGGGTTTCCTCGAGGGATGGTTTCGCCAGAGGAGGGCTCGATGTCACGATTCGCCCTTGTGTTTCCGGGGCAGGGCTCTCAAGCTGTAGGGATGGCTCGGGCTTTGGTGGAGGCGTTCCCCTCCGCCCGTGAGGCGATGGCGGAAGCCGACGATATCCTGCATTTCCACCTGAGCCGGCTCTGCTTTGAGGGACCTGCGGACAAGCTGACGGATACGGTGAACGCCCAGCCGGCCATCCTGGCCGCCAGCGTCGCCACGCTGCGTGCCATCCGCTCGGCCTTCCCCAAGCTGGGAAAGCCGGTCGCGGTGGCGGGGCACAGCCTGGGGGAGTACACGGCCCTGGTGGCCGCGGACGCCCTCTCCTACACGGATGCCCTACGCCTGGTGCGTGAGCGGGGACGCCTGATGAAGCGGGCGGGTGAGGAGCGACCGGGCGGCATGGCCGCCATCATCAGCCTGGAGGAGGAACAGGTCGCCCAGGTCTGCCAGCAGGCCAGCCAGGAGACCGGCGGCGTGGTGCAGGTGGCCAACATCAACTCGCCCGGCCAGATCGTCATCTCCGGCGAGCACTCCGCCCTCGAGCGGGCCATGGAGCTGGCCCGGACGATGGGGGCACGTCGGGTGATCCGCCTGGCCGTGAGCATCGCCGCCCACTCGCCCTTGATGGCTCCGGCGGCCGAGGCGCTGCAGCACGTCGTGCGCATCGTGGAGATGCGTCCCGCCGTGCCCGAGCTCATCGCGAACGTCTCCGCCGCGCCCATCTCGGCCGTGGAAGCCGTCCGAGACGAGCTGGTCAGCCAACTCACGGGTCCCGTGCGCTGGACGGCCTCCGTTCAGAACATGATCCGACAGGGGATCGACACCTTCATCGAGGTCGGGCCGGGCAACGTGCTCTCCGGCCTTATCCGACGCATCGACCGCAACGTCCGGACGCTCAGCATCAACGAGCCCAAGGACATCGAAGCGCTGGAGTCTCTCGCCTAGGAGCCAAAGATGCGCCTATCCGGAAAAGTCGCCGTCGTCACGGGAAGCTCGCGAGGGATCGGCGCCGCCATCGCCCGGCGGCTGGCCGCGGAGGGTGCCAAGGTGGTGCTGAACTGCCACGCCAGCGCCGAGGCAGCGGAGTCCGTCGCCCAGGAGATCCGCCAGAACGGCGGGGAGGCCACGGTGGTGGTCGCCGATGTGAGTCGCTTCGAGGAGGCCCAGCGCCTGATCAAGCAGGCGGTGGATACCTACGGTCGGGTCGACATCCTGGTCAACAACGCCGGCACCACCCGGGACACCCTGTTGATGATGATGAAGGAAGCGGATTGGGACCGGGTGATCGATACCAACCTCAAGAGCGTCTTCAATTGCTGCAAGGCGGTCGCTCGCGGGATGGTTCGCCAGCGGAGCGGGCGCATCATCAACATCACCTCGGTGGTCGGGCTGGTCGGGCAGGCCGGGCAGACCAACTACGCCGCCTCCAAGGCGGGGATCATCGGCTTCAGCAAGAGCCTGGCCCGGGAGCTGGGCTCACGCGGCATCACCGTCAACTGCGTGGCACCCGGCTATATCCCCACGGCGCTGACGGAGGTGCTGCCGGATGAACTCAAGCAAGCCATCCTAGATCAGACGCCACTCAAGCGGATGGGGCAGCCGGAGGAGGTCGCCGCGGCCGTGGCGTTCCTGGCCTCCGAGGATGCCGCCTTCATCACAGGACACGTGCTGAGCGTGGACGGCGGGCTGGCCATGTGCTAGCCTCCGTTCGAGATCTTCCATCACCCTTTCCATCACGATCGAATCATCGGGGGCGGATCGGTGGAGCGGCCGGAGAAGGCTCCACCGGGTAGTCGTGCTGAGGCGAGGCCGATGCAGGACACATCTCCTAAGGAAGCGAAGTTGGGCAAAGTGATCATCGCTCCCGCGGTGCTGACGACCATCGTACGGCTGACGGCATTGTCACAGCCGGGCGTGCGTCGTATGGCGCCGTTCCCGACGTTCCTGGAGCGCCTGCTCGGCGGGGGGAACCTCAGCGAGGGCGTCCGCATTCACGTGGATGGGGACAGCGTCACCGTCGATCTGTACGTGATCGCGGATGCCGGGGTGAACATGCGGGAGCTGGGTGAGACGCTGCAACGCGAGGTCGCCCGTGCGCTCCACGATATGGTGGGGATGTCCGTCCGACAGGTACACGTCCACATCGACAGCGTCGAGTTCACCTCCACGGCCGAGCCACCCGCCCGTTCCGATGATATCTCTCGTCGTCCATCATCCGCCCGCTCGGATGAGTAGGAGGTGAGTGTGAAGGTCAGGCGGCGGGCACGGATGGCTGTACTCCAGGCCCTGTTCGAGATCGACCTGGCAGGGCACGATCCGGAATCCGTGCTGGCAGAGCGGCTCCATCACATGAATCTGCCCCCTGCCGGTCAACAATTCGCCCGTCATCTGCTCCACGGCGTGCTGACCCACCAGGACGCGCTGGATCGCATCATCGCCCGTTACGCTCCGGAATGGCCGGTGGAACAGATCGCAGCCATCGACCGGAACATCCTGCGCATGGCGCTGTATGAGCTCGCCGATAAGAACGATGTCCCCGTCAAGGTCGCCATCAACGAGGCGATCGAGCTGGCGAAGATCTTCGGAAGCGATGCCAGCCCGCGATTCATCAACGGCGTCCTGGGCTCCGTGGTAGCCCATGAGCGGGAGCTCACGCTCCCTCGCTCAGAAGAGGACGGGGAGTCGCCTGAGGCGATGGAGAAGTCCTCCTCGAGTTGAGAGGGAAATGGGATAAGATGAATATATTCGGCGTTGGACCTTGGGAATTGATCCTGGTGGCGGTTCTGGCCCTGATCTTCATCGGGCCCGAAAAGCTACCCGAAGTGATGCGCCAGATCGGGCGTGTGGCCGGTGAGCTGCGTCGCATGTCGGCGGAGTTCACGGCCGAGTTCCAAGAGGAGCTGGCCCCATTCCAGGAACTGCGCGACGAATTGACCCTGGCCCCTCAGACTCAGAACAAGCGCAACGGCCAGGAGGCGAAGGAGACGCAAGAGGAGTCGAAAGAGGCCCCTGAGGAGACCTCCGCGTCAGCCAGTGAGGCGGAGAAGGTAGCCGCCCAATCCCTGGCCACCGAGAAGGAGCCCACCGAAGAGGAGCCTCAGACAACATCCCCGGAGGAAGAGGAGGGCACCGCCGCGTCGGCCGAGGAGCCCGCCCAGGCGGCCCCATCCGAGGAGCCGACGGAGCCATCCGCGCCGGCCGAGGCGGCCGTCGAGGAGGAGGCGCCGTCGGCCGATGCAGGGGAGACGCCGACCGGGGAGGGAGAGCAAGCGGAGGAGGCGACATCCGCTCCGGACGAGCCCGAACAGCCCGCCGAAGCCCTCCCTCAGGATGAGCCCATTGCCGAATCCGCTCCCCCCGCCGAAGCCGAAGGGGAACCGGCCGAAGAGGCGAGGGACGAGGGCGCCGAACCCGCCGGTCACGTAGCTTCGGCGGAGGACGCACCCGAGGCAGAGGAGGAAGCGACGCCGACCGAGGAACACCCCGTGACCCCGCCCCAGGAGGAGGAGGTTTCCTCGACCGGGCCTGACGCGTCGAAGGGGGAGGACGCCTCCTTCGAACAGGCTTCCGCGGAGGAGCCGCAGGAAGCAGTAGAACCGACTTCTTCTGAGGTGACGGAGTAGTCCATGTCCGCTAATGACGAACTCCAGATGACCGTCCTTGAACATTTGATGGAGCTGCGCGAGCGCATCGTCAAGGCCGGTCTAGCGCTGATCGGAGGGATGTTCGTCGGCGTCTTCTTCGCCCGCCGATTCCTGGAGCTGCTGGTCTCTCCACTCGGGCAGCAGGGAACCATCCAATCGCTGAAGCCCGCAGAGAACATCATCGTCTTCTTCAAGGTCGCCCTGATCCTGGGCACCGTGATCGCCATGCCGGTGATCTTCTACCAGTTCATGGCGTTCATCATGCCCGGCCTCACCAAGGAGGAGAAGCGGGCGCTGCTGCGCATCATCCCGGCGGCCACGTTGCTCTTCGCCCTGGGCGTGGGCTTTGGCGCGTTCGTCATTCTGCCCTTCACGCTCGGCTACCTGCAGACGTTCCTCAGCGACATCATCAAGCCCAATTATTCCGTCGAGTATTACATCGCCTTCGTCACCAACTTCACGCTGGCCATCGGTGGCGCGTTCGAGACGCCGCTGGTCATCGCCTTTCTGGCCCGGCTGGGGTTCGTGAGCCCAGATGGCCTGCGCAAGGGACGGCGATACGCCATCGTGGTGATCGCCATCCTGGCAGCCGTCATCACCCCCACGCCGGATCCCTTCAACATGATGCTGGTGATGGCCCCGCTGCTGCTGCTGTATGAGTTCGGCATCATCCTGGCGCGCTTCAGCTACAAGCCTCGCCCCGGGTTCACCAGCGACGAGGCGGAAACAGGAGGACAGACGAGCCATTGAAGTGGTGGCGTCACGTTGTAGATCTCAGCCATCCCATATCTCCTGAGATACCCGTCTGGCCGGGCGACCCTCGCCCGGCCTTTACCACTCTGGCGACCATCGCCGGGCACGGATACGCGCTGCGTGAGATCCACATCGGCGAGCACACCGGGACTCACGTGGGCACGGCCGCGCACCTACAGCCCGGCGGGATCACGGTGGATCAGCTGGAGCCGGAGGACCTGATCGCCCCGGCCGCGGTCCTGGATGTGCGCGAGCAGGTTCTCTCTGACCCCGATTTCACCCTCTCCGTGGAGGATGTGCGCGCCTGGGAGACGCGACACGGCCGCGTGCCTCCCGACTCCCTCGTCCTCATGGCGACGGGCTGGGACGCCCGCTGGCCGGATCCCACGGCGTACCTGAACGCAGACGACCAGGGCGTCATGCATTTCCCCGGCTTCGCGCCGCAGACGGTCACCTGGCTCGTCGAGGAGCGTCACGTGCGCGGTCTGGGGATCGACACGCCCGGGATCGACCCCGGGCGCGACGCGGGCCTGCAGAGCAACCGCCGCCTGCTGCGAGGGCGACACATCCACCTGGAGAACCTGACCCGGCTCACGGGGCTTCCCCCGCTCGGCGCGTGGGTGGTCATCGGCGCCCTGCCCTGGGTGGGAGGGACGGGCAGCCCTGCCCGCGTGCTGGCTCTGATCCCATAACGCAGACATTACGACAAGGAGGTTCCCATGGCAAAGGCGCCTGAACATCCCATTCATGTGTTGATCATGGGCGCGGCGGGCCGCGACTTCCACAACTTCAACGTCTACTTCCGGGACAATCCACGCTATCGCGTGGTCGCCTTTACGGCCGCGCAGATCCCGAACATCGAGGGGCGACGCTATCCTCCCGAGCTGGCGGGGGCGCTCTACCCACAGGGCATCCCGATCTACCCCGAGGACGAGCTGGAGCGCCTGATCCGGGATCTGGACGTGCATCAGGTCGTCTTCGCCTACAGCGACGTCTCCCATGAGTACGTGATGCATCGGGCATCGGAGGCGCTGGCGATGGGGGCCGACTTCCGGCTCATGGGGCCAGATGCGACGATGCTCCCGGCCCAAAAGCCGGTGGTGGCCGTTTGCGCCGCCCGCACAGGCAGCGGGAAGTCCCAGACGACGCGTCGCGTATGCGAGATCCTGCGCGCCCACGGCCGGAGCGTTGTGGTCGTGCGCCACCCCATGCCCTATGGCGACCTGGCCGCGCAGGCGTGCCAGCGATTCGCCACATACGAGGATCTGGACCGTTACCAGTGCACCATCGAGGAGCGGGAGGAGTACGAGCCCCACCTGGACCGGGGGATCGTCGTCTACGCCGGCGTGGACTACGCCCGCATCCTGCGAGAGGCGGAGCAAGAGGCCGACATCGTCGTGTGGGACGGCGGGAACAACGACCTTCCGTTCTTCCGGCCCGACCTGCACATCGTGGTCGTGGACCCCCACCGCGCGGGCCATGAGGTGCGCTACTACCCGGGCGAGACCAATGTCCGCATGGCGGATGTGATCGTCATCAACAAGATCGACACAGCCGCCCCGGAGGGGATCGATCAGGTGCGGCGAAACGTTCGGCAGGTGAACCCCGAGGCGACGATCGTGGAGGCGGCATCCCCGATCTTCGTGGAGGACCCGGCCGCGATCCAGGGCAAGCGCGTGCTGGTCATCGAGGATGGCCCGACCCTGACCCATGGGGAGATGGCCTATGGCGCCGGCTTCCTCGCCGCCCGTCGATTCGGCGCGGCGGAGATCATCGATCCCAGACCCTATGCGGTGGGCTCCATCGTGGAGACTTATGAACGGTACCCGACGACCGGCCCCGTGCTGCCCGCCATGGGGTACGGCCGGGAGCAGATCGCCGAGCTGGAGGCCACCATCGAGCGCGTTCCCTGCGATCTGGTGATCGTGGCCACCCCCATCGACCTGAGCCGGGTCGCCCGTATCCATCATCCGACGCAGCGGGTCCGCTATGAGCTGCAGGAGATCGGGCAGCCCACCCTGGAATCGATCCTCTCCGCCTGGCTGGAGCGGGTATAACCAGCTCCCCCCGGGAGCAAAAGAGGCCCTGGCGGTCGCTGGATCTCCTCCCCCAGAGGTGGATCGTTTGAGACAAATGAGCGATTATGATAGAATCCGCCTGGCGCACAGGACCGGGCAGCACCGCATCGAGAGGTAAGTTGGGAAGGAGGCAGCACCATCGTCGTATCGCTTGGAGGAAACGGAATCGGTGTAGCGGGACCTGGAACGAAAACGAGACAGCAGAGTCGGAGGAATTCATGCAGAACACAGCTTCCTTGGTGAGTGAGCGGGTGATGAGTGGCGAGATGAGCCGACCGGCCGATCTGGATGAGCGGCGGGCGGAGTTGGAGCGCATCATCGACGAGATGGGACGGGTGATCGTCGCGTTCTCGGCCGGCGTGGACAGCACGCTGGTGCTGAAGGTGGCCCATGATCGTCTGGGCGACAACGCGTTGGGAGTGACGGCGGTCTCCCCCAGCCTGCCCCAGGCGGAGCTGGAGGAGGCCATCGAGCTCGCCCGGCTGATCGGCGCGCGCCATCGGCTGTTGGAGACCGACGAGATGAGCGATCCGAACTACGCGGCCAACCCCTTCAACCGCTGCTACTTCTGTAAGACGGAGCTGTACGAGGAGCTCCTGGAGCTGGCGGAGCGCGAGGGATACCGGTATATCCTCAACGGCGCCAACCTGGACGACGTGGGGGACTATCGGCCGGGCGAGGAGGCCGCCCGCGAGCACAACGTGCGCAGCCCCCTGCGCGAGGCGGGGCTGACGAAGGCTCATGTGCGAGCGCTGGCCCGCGAGCTGGGCCTGCCCAACTGGAACAAGCCGGCCATGGCCTGCCTCAGCTCCCGGCTGCCGTACGGCACGCGCATCACGCGAGAGGTCCTGAGCCAGGTGGAGCAGGCCGAGCAGTACCTGCGCAGCCTGGGCTTTCGCCAGCTGCGGGTCCGCCATCACGGCGATCTCGCCCGCATCGAGGTGGAGCGCCCGGATCTGCCGCGCCTGATCGAGCTGGGGGAGGAGATCGGCCGAGAGCTGAAGCGCATCGGGTACACGTACGTCACGGCCGACCTGATCGGGTTCCGCTCGGGAAGCATGAACGAGTCGATGAAAAAGAACGGAAGATGAGCCACGCGTTGGACACCGATGGGAAGGCCGCCGGCCTCCACAGCCGTGACGGCCTCTACGAGCTGTTGGAGCGCGTGCGCGCCGGGGAGATCAGCCTGGAAAAGGCGGCCGATCTGTTGGCAGGCTGGCCCACAGATGATCTGGGATTCGCCCGCGTGGACCACGCGCGCAGCCTGCGGCAGGGCATGCCCGAGGTCGTGTTCGCCGAGGGGAAGACGCCGGAGCAGGTGGCCAGCATCATGCGCCGCATCGCGGAGGGAGCGGGGGCGGCCCTGGCCACCCGGGCCAGCCGCGAGGCGTTCGAGGCCACACAGGCGCTCGTGCCCGCCGCCCAATATCATCCCCTGTCCCGCGTCATCACCGTGGGCGGGCCGTTGCGCCAGCCGGACGAGGACGCCGGGCTCGCCCTCATCGTCAGCGCGGGCACGTCCGATCTCCCGGTCGCCGAGGAGGCGGCGCTGACGGCCTGGTTTCTGGGCGCTCGCGTGGAGCGGGTACACGATGTGGGCGTATCCGGCTTGCACCGATTGCTGGCCGCTCGGGATCAACTCCTGAGCGCCCGGGTGATCGTCGTGGTGGCCGGGATGGAGGGAGCGCTGCCCAGCGTGGTCGGCGGCCTGGTCTCCTGTCCGGTCATCGCCGTGCCCACCAGCGTGGGCTACGGGGCCAGCTTCGGCGGTCTGGCCGCCCTGCTGGCCATGCTGAACTCCTGCGCGCCCGGCGTAGCCGTCGTGAACATCGACAACGGCTTCGGAGCGGGGGTGTTGGCCTATCGGATCGCGTCGGGAGGAAATTGAGCATGCGCATCGCCTACTTCGATGTCTTCGTGGGAGCCAGCGGCGATATGATCCTGGGAGCCCTGGTGGATGCAGGGCTCCCTTTGGCGTTTCTTCAGGACGTTGTGGAGCGGCTGCACCTGCCGGAGCCAGTCCACATCGAGGCCCGCCCCGCCACACACCACAGCCTGCGCGGCACTCAGGTCGTCGTGCGCACGGCGGAATCCCACCACCACCGGGGGCTGTCAGACATCGCCGGGATCCTGGAGGCGGCCGATCTGGACCCCGCGATTCGCGAACGGGCTCTGGCCGTCTTTCAGCGACTGGCCGAGGCGGAGTCACGCGCGCACGGGACCCCCGTGGAAGAGGTGCATTTCCATGAGGTGGGCGCGCTGGATGCCATCGCGGACATCGTGGGAAGCGTCGCCGGCCTCCACGCCCTGGGGGTGAAGCAGGTGGTGTGCTCGCCGCTGCCCCTGTCCCATGGCCTGGGGCGCGGGTCGCACGGCCCACTGCCACTGCCCGCCCCGGGCACGCTGGCGCTGCTGGAGGGGGTGCCGGTGCGCGGGGTGGACATCGAGGGGGAGACGCTCACGCCGACGGGGGCGGCGCTACTGACCACGCTGGCCGACGCGTTCGGGCCCTGCCCGGACATGCAACTGGAACGGGTGGCCTACGGCGCGGGGCAGAAGACGTTCCCGGAGGCGCCGAACCTGCTCCGTCTCATGCTGGGCGAGGCGGAGACGCGCCCGGTAGCGTTCCAGGCGGAACATCTGCGGGAGCTGGAGGCCAACCTCGACGACATGAACCCGGAGTGGTTCGGGCCGCTGATCCAGACGCTCCTGGAGGAAGGAGCTTTGGACGTCTGGCTGACGCCTATCCAGATGAAGAAGGGCAGGCCGGGGACGCTACTGTCCGTCCTGGCCCGGCCGGAGGACGCCTCCCGACTGCGCGCCCGGATCTTCGCTGAGACGACCACCCTGGGCATCCGGGAGGCGGTTGTCGAGCGCTGGCCACTGCCACGGCGGATGGAGGTGGTGCAGACACCTTTCGGGGAGATCCGGGTGAAGCTGGCGGAGTTCGCCTCGGGCCGGTGGAAGGCATCCCCGGAGCACGACGATTGCCTGCGAGCCGCCCGAAAGGCCGGGGTCCCCGTGCGGGAGGTCTATCAGGCGGCCCTGGCGGCCGCGCTGGCACAGGATCTCATACAGCGTCGGGATTCCATGACGTAATCCGTTCGACACACGGTTGCGGAAGGCGTTCCCACATGAAACCCCTTGGTATGCTCATCGCCTGGTTGATGCTGTTCGGGCTGCTGACGGCGGGGGCTTCCCCCTCCCGGGCCTCCAACGGGGACCTGCCCGATCTCCGGCTCCCCCATGCCCCAGGAGAGCTGCTGGTCGGGCTACGGAATGTCCCCCTCCGGGCATCACCGGAGGCCCAGGTCACGGCTCTGGCCGCCGATCTGGACGCCGACGTGATGGAGCGAATCGACGCCCTGGGGATCGCCCGGCTGCGAGTGCCCGAGTCGCGGCTTGCCCTCGCGCTGTCCCGTCTGCGATCCGACCCTCGTGTGGACTGGGCCGAGCCCAACTACCTGTTCCGCCTCGACTTCACCCCCAACGATCCCCTGTATTCCTCGCATCAGGTGGCCTATCTGGGCCGGCTCAAGGTGGAGGATGCCTGGGACGTGACGACCGGACGATCCGACGTGATCATCGCCGTGCTGGACACCGGCGTGGACATGACCCATCCGGATCTGAAAGAGAGCATCTGGACCAATCCCGGCGAGGTGCCGGACAACGGGCTGGACGATGACGGCAATGGATTCGTGGATGATGTGCACGGATGGGACTTCGCCGATGAGGACAACGATCCATCCGACGATTATGGGCACGGGACCCACGTATCCGGCATCGCCGCCGCCCGGATCAACAACGCGGTGGGGATCGCCGGCATGGCCGGCGGGGCTACCATCATGCCGGTGGACGTATTCGGCGGCGGCATCGGCACTTACGCCGATCTGATCCAGGCCATCGTGTACGCCACCGACAACGGGGCGGACATCATTAATATGAGCCTGGGGGCGCTCTCGTACTCTCGGGGGGAGGAGGCCGCCGTGGAGTATGCCTGGCAGCGTGGGGTGATCCTGGTAGGCGCGGCCGGCAACTACGGCAACGGAGCGTGGCACTACCCCGCGGCACATGAGCACGTCATCGGCGTCGCCGCCACGGACGGAACCGATCGACGGGCCGGATTCTCCAGCTACGGGCCGTTCGTCTCGGTCAGCGCGCCCGGGCTGTCGATCATGTCGACGTATCGAGGCGGGCAGTACAACTATATGAGCGGCACCTCTATGGCCACGCCGCACGTCTCAGGGCTGGCCGCGCTGATCCTCTCCCGCAATCCCACGCTGAGCAACGCCCAGGTACGCTCGATCATCGAGTCCACCGCCGACGACCTGGGAGACCCGGGCTGGGATCCATACTACGGCCACGGTCGCATCAACGCAGGACGGGCCCTGGCCGCCGTCCCTGCGCCGCCGGATCCGCTGCCCACACCGGAGCCGAGGCCCACGCCGGAGCCGATCTGGCCCGCGGGCTGCGAGGATCTATTGCAGGAGGGGAGCTTTGAGACCTCGCCGTCAGCCGTGTGGCACCTGGAGGGCGAGGCCGACATCCGGGCGAGCGTGGCATACACCGGGACGCAGGCCCTCCACCTGGCGGGCGTGAGCGGGGCGAGCGGCGTGGCGTGGCAGGAGGTGCGCGTGCCGTTCACGATCACAGCGGCCACCCTGGCGTTCGCCTTCCGCATCGACAACCGAGACTTTCGCATCGGCCCGGATCCCAAGGACCCCTCGCGAGACCACCTGCGGGTGGAATTCCGAGATGCCGCGGGGGGATCCCTGATCTCACTGCTGCGCACGGGGAACGCCGCAGACACCGTGGCCGATGGGCTGCCATGGGATCAATACCTCTACATGCTGACCACCAGCGACCTGGCCGTGTTGCGTCAGGCCGGCCGGGTACGCCTGTCCTTCTACGGGGACAACGGGACGGACGATCTGCCCACCGATTTCTACATCGATAACGTCCGGTTCTGCGTGCAGACCACGCCATCGTCGCAGTGGCCTTATCATCTCTGGTTTGCCACAGTGGAATAGGCGGAGGCGATACGATGACATGGGCAGAGTTAGGGGATGTGCGACTCTGGTATGAGACGACAGGACAGGGTCCCCCGCTGGTGCTCCTGCACGGGTTGGGATCCAGCGGGGAGGACTGGTATCTGCAGAGATCCGACTTCTCGCCGTATTACCGGGTCATCACCCCGGATCTGCGTGGGCACGGCCGCACGGGATGGGACGGCCCAGCGCTCTCTCTGACCGTTGAGAACATGGCCGCCGATGTCGCCCGGCTCCTCGATCAGCTGGAGGCCTCGCCCGCACATGTCGTGGGGCTCTCCATGGGAGGCCTCGTCGCCCTGAGCCTGGCGTTGGACCACCCCGACTACGTGCGGAGCCTGGTGTTGGTGAACACCGGCGCCCGAATCCGGCCGCGTGGCCGGCGCCTTCTGCGCGGCCTCCAGCGCCTCGTCGCGCTCCTCCTCCACGGCCCTCAGGCGATGGCCCGGGTGATCGCTCAGGGCCTGTTCCCGGAGCCTCACCAGGTCTGGCTCCGCCAGGAGGCGGTCGCCCGCCTGGGACAGGTCCGCCCTCGCGCCTACCTGGCGGCCTTGTGGGCCGTGCTGCGCTTCGACGCGCGCCACCGGCTATCCGAGATCCGCTGCCCGACCCTGGTGGTGGCCGGTGCCCAGGACGACACCATCGGGCCGGAACCGCCACGGCAGCTGGCCGCGGGCATCCGCGGCGCCCGCCTTGAGGTCATCCCGCGCTCCCGACACGCGACGCCCGTGGACCAACCCGACGTGTTCAACCAGTTGGTGCTCGCGTTCCTGCGGGAGGTATCCGACGGCGCGAGCAGGGAACGAAAGGGCGCACCCTCCGCCCCGCGCGCAAGGGGCAGAATCTACACTCCGTCGAGGAGGATGGCGGGGTGAAACGAAAACGGGGCGACGCTTGCCGCGTCGCCCCGTGAGAGGGTCCACCAGACGGTCACCCTAGATTCACGTCTCGGGCTTCCATTCCTTCCAGACCTTGCCTACCAGGTCCGGCCCTGGCTTGAGGGTCGCCGCGCCAGGCTTCCATCCCGCAGGCGTGGCTTCCGTTCCCTCTGTCTCACGCACAAGCTGGAAAGCCTTGATCTGGCGGATCGTCTCGTCCAGGTTACGCCCCACAGCCGGGGTCAGGATCTCAATCGCCTGGATCACGCCATCGGGATCGATCAAGAACCGCCCACGCATCTCCACGCCAAGTTCTTCATCGTACACGCCATAGACCTCTCCGACGGTGCCCCCCGTATCCGAGGCCATCGGCCAGGGGATGCCGCCATCCACCATCAAAGAAAGCTCTTGCTCTTCCCATACCTTATGCACGTAAACACTGTCCACACTGACAGAGATGACTTGCACGCCGAGTTCTTCCAACTCCTTATGCCGGGCGGCAACTGCCGCCAATTCCGTCGCTCAGACGAATGTGAAATCGCCTGGATAGAAGCAAAGCAGAACCCACTTGCCCAAATGATCGGAGAGCTTCACCGTGGTGAACTCGCCCTGATAATAGGCTGGCGCCTCGAAATCGGGAGCTGGCCTACCTATACGCGCTTGCATCTTGATTCCCTCCTTGCTCGAAGACGTGGTCTCTTCTTCCGTCTTCCTCGGTTGACCGGTGACAAAAGCTCCTGTTGGTCTGGCACATCCTAATGCCATATACGTACTCCTTTCCAGGCGGCACCCTCTCGCCGAACATTATAAACGAAAATATTGATATTAACAAATGGAACAACTCATATCGGCAGCGTCGCGGCGCGACTATGGGGAAAGGCTCTCCGCTCCGGAGGCCGGGAAGACGCGAGGATACTCTTTCCACGATCGAGAGGAATGCGAACGGGGCAACGCGTGCGTTGCCCCATTGGTATCAAGGTAAGCGATACGGAAGCGTGGCCCCGTATCTCTGGGGTGGCTCGGAGGGGCTACCGCCCCCCCGAAGAAATCTATTTTCAGCCCCTCACCTGCCCCGTGGGGCCGGAGGCCACCGGCCAAAGCCCCAACCGGGCAGGGAAAAGGCGAGAAAAAGCGTTTTCCTGCGGAGGGGCTTCCCCTCCGCACCTCCCCTTTCAGGTGCGGCCGCCTGTGGAGGGAAAAAGCGCCCCACTCAAAAGGGGCTAACCGATCCGGGAGAGCGCCTGCTCCAGATCCGCCAGCAGATCATCCAGCGCCTCGACGCCCACGGAAAGACGCACCAGCTGGTCGGTGATGCCCAACGCCTCCCGGTCCTCGGGGGCCATCTCGTAGTAGCTCATCAGCGCGGGCTGCTCCACCAGGCTCTCCACGCCGCCGAAGCTGGGGGCGATACGGGGGATGCGCAGCGCGTCCACGAAACGCCGGGCGTCCTCGGCGCTGCCATCGATCTCGAACGAGATGAGGCCGCTAAAGCCGCGCATCTGGCGCGCGGCGATGGGATGATCCGGGTGCGACTCCAGCCCCGGATACCAGACCCGGCGCACCCGCGGGTGCTCCTCCAGGAACCGGGCGATGGCCATGGCGCTCGTGTTCTGACGCTCGATCCGCAGCTCCAGGGTCTTGAGCCCACGCAGGATCAGGTAAGCCACCGTCGGATCCACAACGGCCCCGAACATGGCCTGTGCCTCCCGCAGCGGCACGGTCAACCCGTCGCGCCCTATGACCACCCCGGCCAACAGGTCGTTGTGCCCGGCCAGGTACTTGGTCACGCTGTGGATGACCAGATCCGCTCCATAGCTCAGCGGCCTCAGATTGTAGGGGGTGGCGATGGTGCTGTCGATGATCGTGCCCACTCCATGGGCGCGGGCCAGGGAGACCACGCGCTCCAGGTCCAGCACCCGTAGGAACGGATTGGTGGGGGTTTCGGAGAAGATGTACCGGGTCTCCGGCCGGATGGCCTCCTCGATCGCCTGGTAGTCTCCCGAGGGGACCACGGTCACCTGCACCCCCCAACGTCGGAGATACAGGCGACAAAACGCTCGCGTGCGCCGATAGGCATCCGCCGTGACGATCAGATGATCCCCCGGTCGCAACAGGATCAGCAACGCCGTGGTGATGGCTGCCATGCCGGAGGAGACGAGGATCGCGTCCTCCCCCTCCTCCAGAGCGGCCAGCTTGGCCTCTGCGGCGCGCACGGTGGGATTGCCATATCGGCCATACTCCTGCCCCTGAGGCTTGTCCCAGAACATGCGCTCTTCCATGAATCGTTCCAACGCCTCGGAATCAGGGAAGGTGTAGGCCGACGTCTGAACGATCGGAGTCGTCACGCTGCTGTAGGGATTCCCGCGTGGCTCGCCAGCCTGCACGGCCCGCGTGCCAAAGCGCTCTCCAGTGCCGTCCTTCTCTTCCCAAGACATGAGTCCTCTCCATCCATGATCGGCTGACCGGTTATCGGACGCTTTCGCTCAACGCCCCCCACCCGGGGCTTCACCTCCCAGATCGGCGGCTTAAGCGTGTGCCTGAAAATTTACCAGCGAGGTGTCTGAGGGTCTCCCTCAACGATCAGCTCCACAGGGGGAGGTGTGGAGGCCCCCCCTCCACGGAAAACCCGCTTTTCCGGCCTGCACCTGCCTTTCTCGGCCCTTCCCGAAGGCCCCAGGCCGAGGCCGGGCAGGTCGAAGGCAGAAGAAGGACTTTTTCCGGAGGGGGCCCCACAGCAGAAGCAACGGCAATTCTCAGACACGCTCTCAGCGCGCCCAAAGGATACCCTCTCGGCCTCCTCTCCGATTCGGAAGGCCCCAACCCGACCCGGGATGACAGACAAAGGGCACCGGAGCCAGCGTCCTCCTCCGGACCCTGACCTAGGCTCCGATGCCCTTTCGCCATCCCGTTACATCATCTTGTCGGCTAGGATGATCGCCTCTGCCACCTCGCTGAGCTTTTTATTCAGATCCTGGCTACGACGCTGCATGCGCCGAAACGCCTCCTCCTCCGTCAGGTTCAAACGGCGCATCAGGATCCCTTTGGCCCGCTCGACCAGTTTGCGCGCCTCCAGCGCCTCGCGCAGGCTCTCCACCTCCTGGCGCAGCGCCTGGAACTGACGGAAACGCGTCATGGCCAGCGTGATCGCCGGCAGCAGGTCATCCTCCGACACCGGCTTCATGAGATAGGCGGAGATGTTCGTCTCGGCCGCACGCTGGGCCAGCTCCGCCTCGCTATAAGCGGTGAGCAGGATGATGGGAATGGGCCTCTCCCGCGTGATGACCTCCGCCGCCTCAATCCCATCCATCACCGGCATCTTGATGTCCATGATGACCAAGTCCGGCTGTAGACGGCGCGCCAGCTCCACCGCCTCGCGGCCGTTGGCCGCCTCCCCGACGACCTGATAGCCCAGGTTCTGCAATTGCACTCGCAGACTGAGCACGCGAATGCTCTCGTCGTCGGCGATCAGTATGCGCAATGGCTCAACCGCGTGTCCGTCTTCACCCATCATTTGTAGAACACCAACTGCACCTCTGTTCCACGTCCATTCGCGCTTCCAAAACGCAACATGCCGTTCAGGTCCTTCTCCACCAGCGTGTGGGCGATCTGCAACCCCAGCCCCTTGCTGTGCTGCACATCAAAGCCGGGCGACAGCCCATGGCCATCGTCTCGGATGGTCACACGCACCTCGTTCCCGTCCTGCGCCAGCTCCACCAAGAGAGCGCCCCGGTCCAACCCCACGAACGCGTGCTCCAGGGCGTTGCTGATCAGCTCGTTCATGACCAACGCCAGCGCCGTGGCCTGCTTCGAGGGCAGATAGATGCTGGGGCCGCGCACCTCGGCGGTAATGCGCTGTCCGGGATGTACCAGGTGCTGGATGGAGATCTCGCACACCTGGCGCGCCAGCTCGGTGATATCCGTCAGCCGCAGCTGCTCCAGGGAAAGGAGCTGGTGCACCGCGGCGATGGATTTGATGCGAGTGATGCTATCACGCAGGCTCTGCCGGGCGTCAGGGCTGGCGCTCTGCGACATCTCCAGGGAAAGCAAATCCGCCACCGTCTGCAGGTTGTTCTTGATGCGATGATGCATCTCCTGGATGAGCGTCGAAAGGGCGGCGGCACGACGCGCCTCCTCCCGCAGCCGCATGTTCTCCAGGGCCACCCCCATCTGCCTGCCCAGGGAGCTCAACATGGTGAAATCGTCAGGCCGCAGCGCGCCCGGCTTCACCGCCCCCAGGTGCATCACCCCGATCAACTGGTCCGTCCCCCGCAACGGCACGGAGGCACAGGACTGGAATCCCAGCATCTGGCAGTTCGAGCGGCTCACCCGGGGGTCATCCTGCAGGTTGTCCACGACCATCGTCTCATCCCGGACGACGGCCAGGCCACACAGGCACTCCCCCGGCTTGACGACGCGCTCCAACACCGGACGTTCGGCCACCATGCCATGCGAGACCCGCAGGACCATCTCCTCCTTATCCGCGTCCCACAGGTACACCCGGCCCCCGTCCAGGTCCAGCACCTCCAGCAATCGGTCCAGCGCCCGCTTCAGGGCCTCATCGACGTCGAACGCCTGATTGATGGCCGCCGAGACGGCGTACAGCGCCATCAGCTCGCGGTTGCGCCGCTGAAGCTGACGTTGCATGGCACGGCGCCGGCTGATATCCCGCATCACGGCGGAGCTGCCGATCACCCGGCCGTCGGTGTCCCGAACCAGCGTATACGTCAAGTCGACGTGGATATGCCGGCCATCCTTCGCCACCCGCACCGTCTCATAATTGCGGATGTACCCCTCCTGATCGACGGCCGATCGGACCTGATCCCACTCCTCCGCGGCCTCGTCCGTGGGGGGAAGGAGGATGGTGAACGGCTGTCCCAACACCTCCTCCGGCGTGTAGCCGAAAATGGCCTGCGCCCCCCGGTTCCAACTCCGGATGATGTCTTGAGCGTCCAACCCGACGATGGCATCCGCGGAGTCGTTCGCGACCGTGGCCAGGAAGTGGACCCGTTCATACAGCTCGGACAGGCGCCGCTCCGCCTGGGTACGCAGATCCAAATCCCGGCGCAGGCGTCGCAACAACCACCAGGCGATGGCCGGCCCGACCACGCCGAAGGCCAGCGTCTCCGCCAGGAACCACGCCAGGCTGGTCGGACGCCCGCCCAACGCCCGACTGATGAATTGGTAAGCGATGACGAGCAAGCCCAGGGTGATCGGCCCGATCCACTGCAGCCGCCTCAAACGAGCCACCCAACGGGTCTCCTGCTGTAACGGCATATCCCCTCACACGCGCTCACGCCGACCAACCCACGCAGAGGTAAAGGCGTTCCGCCACTTCCCTTCACGGCGAGGAGGGCAACGGACGGTCCATCGTTCTCCTCAGAACCTCGCGCTCGACACATCTGAGCGCGAGGCCAGGGCGCTTTTCGATCCCACAACGGTTACGTCGACGCGTGGCCACATCGGGGAAGACGGCGCGGAGGAAACCGATACTCACCCACATCATCGCCATCCCGACCATCCCCAAGCCCTCTCTCCATGAATATCCCGAATTTATCTTACATGAACCATACTACTATGTCAACTATTCCCACGCGGGTGACCGGGCTTTTCAAAACTCCAACCTCCAGATAGCGGACGGTCTTCCCCCATGTGAACGGCGCCTGATTCCATTTGACCCTTTTCCCCCTTTCGCTTATAATGATAAAAACGTTTGCGCAATCGATTGCTTCCCGAGAGAAACCCGGAGTTCCCCACTCATGGCGACCATCAAAGACGTTGCGAAACGCGCTGGCGTCTCCGTCACCACCGTATCCCACGTCCTGAACGAGACGCGCTACGTCAGCCCGGAACTTGTAGCCCGGGTGTGGGAGGCCGTCGAAGCCCTGAACTACCAGCCCAATGCGGTTGCGCGCAGCCTGCGCCGTAAGCGCACCCACACCCTCGGCATGATTATCCCGGACAACTCCAACCCCTTCTTCGCCGAGGTGGCCCGGGGGATCGAAGACGTGTGCTTCGACCTGGGCTATAACGTGATCCTTTGCAACTCAGATCAGGATCCTCAAAAGGAGCGACGATACATCGATCTGCTCACGGAAAAGCGGGTAGATGGGATCGTCTTCGTCGCGGCCGGTGACCGGGCGGAGCATCTGGAGGCCGTCCTCACCCGACGCGTCCCGGTGGTGGTGATCGATCGAGAGCTACAGGATGTCCAATGCGACCGTGTGCTCACGGACAACCGAACCGGGGGGCGACAGGCCACGGAACATCTCATCCAGCGGGGTCGCACACGCATCGCCTGCATCGCCGGCCCCTCCGACGTGACGCCCAGTTGGGAGCGGGTCTGGGGCTACCAGGACGCCCTGACGGAGGCCGGCCTTCCCTTCGACGAGCAGTTGATCCGCCGAGGGAACTTCCAGGCCGCCAGTGGGTACAGGGCCATGCGTGAGCTCCTGGCGCTATCCGATCCACCCACGGGCGTCTTCGCCTGCAACGACATGATGGCGATCGGCGCCATCTGCGCCATCAGCGAGGCGGGATTGAGGATCCCGGAAGACATCGCCGTCGTCGGCTTCGACGACATCGCGCTGGCCTCCTACACCAATCCGCCCCTGACGACCGTCGCCCAGCCGCGTCAGGAGATCGGTCGGCTGGCCGCGGAGATGCTCATTGAACGCATCTCGAACCGGAGTCGCCCTCCTCAGCGGCACCTCCTGGAGACCTGGCTGGTCGTCCGTCAGTCCACATGAGGAGATATCCCCGACACCAGGCATATCGGCCAAGGCTACGCACCTATCAGCCCAGGCCGCCAGCTCAATGGAGAGGCTATCGATGAAAAAGCGAGGTCTGCTTCACCCGGAACTGAATCGCATCATCGCCGAACTGGGTCACACGGACACCATCGTCATCGCCGACGCGGGCCTGCCCATCCCACAGGGACCAACCCGGATCGACCTGGCCCTCATCGAGGGGGTTCCACCGTTTCTCACGGTGCTCGAGGCGATCTTGAAGGAGGTCCAGATTGAGGGGGCGACCATCGCCGAGGAGATGGAGGAGATCAGCCCGATCCTCTACGATCAGGTGGTGACGCTGATGGGTTCGACCCCGCTCCGCCGGGTGCCGCATGTCGTCTTTAAGGACCAGACGCGCCTCGCCCGCGCGGTGATCCGAACCGGAGAGTTCACCCCGTACGCGAACATCATTCTAGAGGCTGGTGTGATATTTTAGGTGAGACGATGCCATCAACCAACGGCGGAAAATCCTCCCAACTCGCGGCCGAAGTGGCCCAGCCCACCGACTCACCGACAGCCGGGGCCCAGGCCTCACGGGGGTGGCAGCAGCGCCTGCACGACTTCTTGAGCCGCTTCGGGCTGGTGCTATCCTTCGGCCTGCTGGTCTTCGTCCTGACGCTGCTGTCGGATCGCTTCCTCACCGTCTCCAACACGGTGAACATCCTCCGACAGGCAGCCATCAACGGCATCATCTCCGTCGGGATGACGTATGTCATCCTCACGGCCGGCATCGACCTGTCCGTCGGCGCCGTGCTGGCCCTGGCCAACGTCATCGTCGCCGATTTCCTGGTGCAGGGCGGTCATCCGGGCCTGGCCATCCTCCTGGGCCTGGCGATCGGATCCGGGTTCGGGCTGGTCAACGGGCTCTTCACCACCCGTTTCGGGGTGCCCCCCTTCATCGTCACCCTGGGCACCATGACCATCGCCCGCGGCCTGGCCCTGACCTATACCCAGGGTCAACCCATCACCGGGCTGCCGGAGGGCTTCCGTTTCATGGGCACCGGCTCCCTGGGCCCCCTCCCGATGCCCATCGTGCTCATGATCCTGACGTTCGCCGTAGGCTATTTCGTCCTGAACCGCACCACCCTTGGCGCCTACATCTATGCGCTGGGGAATAATCCCACCGCCGCCCGCTTCGCCGGCATCCCGGTGAATCGCTACACATCCCTGGTGTACATCATCAGCGGTGGGCTCTCCGCCCTGGCCGGGATGATCCTGATCGCCCGCCTGAACTCGGCACAGCCAACCGCAGGGCTCGGCTATGAATTCGACGCCATCGCGGCGGTGGTCGTGGGCGGCACCAGCCTGGCCGGGGGGCAGGGAGGATTGGGGGGCACGCTGCTCGGCGTGCTGATCATCCAGGTCCTGAACAACGGCCTGAACCTCCTCAACGTCTCCTCGTTTTACCAACAGGTCGTCCAGGGCGTGGTGATCGCCCTGGCGCTGCTGTGGCATCGCGCGTTCCGCTGATACCACGAGCGATCACACAGAAAGGAGGATCACGGGAAGATTCACTCAATCAGAGACCGTCGATACGCCATCGGGCCGAATGGCCCTGACATGAAAAACCCAGTATCGAAAAAGGAGGTAGCACCATGAATCGCCGATGGTCATTTACGCTGGTCGCTCTAACGCTTATCGTAGGGCTCCTGGTCGCTTGTGCGCCGCCCACAGCGGCACCGGCACCGCAGGAGAAGCCGGCCGAGCAGCCGAAGCCCGAAAAGATCACGCTGGGGCTCTCCCTCTCCACGCTGAACAACCCGTTCTTCGTCACGCTGCAGGAGGGAGCTCAGAAGGCGGCCGATGAGTTGGGCGTGGAGCTCATCGTGGTGGACGCCCAGGATGATCCGGCCAAGGAGGCCACCAATCTGGAGGACCTGATCCAGCGCGGTGTCGACGCCCTGCTGATCAACCCCACCGATGCGGACGCCGTGGTCCCCAGCGTGCAGAAGGCTAACGAGGCAGGCATCCCCGTTCTGACGGTGGACCGCTCGGCCAGCGGCGGTGAGGTCGTGTCCCACATCGCCTCAGACAATGTGGCGGGCGGCCGCATGGCGGCAGAGTTCCTCTGCAACGCCCTGAACGGCAAGGGCAAGGTCGTCGAGCTGGAGGGCATCCCCGGCACCTCGGCCGCACGCGATCGAGGTAAGGGCTTCAATGACTACATGAAGGAGAAGTGCCCCGATATCGAGATCGTGGCGCGCCAGACGGCGAACTTCAACCGGGCCGAGGGACTCTCCGTCTTCGAGAACATCCTCCAGGCCCAGCCGGAGATCGACGGCGTCTTCGCCCACAACGATGAGATGATCCTCGGCGCCATCCAGGCGGCCCAGGCCGCAGGTCGCGCCGATGAGATCATCTTCGTCGGCTTCGACGCCATCGACGACGCGGTACAGGCGGTGAAGGACGGCACGCTGGCCGCGACCATCGCCCAGCAGCCGGCGGAGATGGGCCGGTTGGCCGTGGAGACCGCCGTCAAGTACCTGAACGGCGAGCAGGTGCCCGACTTCATCCCGGTGCCCCTGCAGCTCGTGACGGCTGAGACGGTGAAGTAACCTTCGACGCGATAGATGGCTGGGCGGTCGGATCGGTCGGCCGCCCAGCCCATCCTCTGCGGTCTCAGAGTGTGTCTGAGAAATGCCGTTGCTTCTGCTGTGGGGAAGCCCGGGGGGGCTCCGCCCCTCCGGAAAAAGCCCTTCTTCTGCCTTCGACCTGCCTGGCCTCGGCCTAGGTCCTTTGGGAAGGGCCGAGAAAGGCAGGTGCAGGCCGGAGAAGCGGGTTTTCCGTGGATGGGTCCTCCCCTCCACACCTCCCCCTGTGGAGTTAGT
>JAADGJ010000059.1 GCA_013152435.1 Chloroflexota bacterium
GAGCTGCGCCGCCGCCACCACCCATTCTCAGGTCCCCCCTCCCAGCGAAGCGGATTGGGGAGGGGGGACGACAGGGGGGTGGGGTGCGTCTGGCCACGTCGTGTGCTGGGGGAAACTGAGAAGATGCGTATACAGACGCGGCATCTTGCCTCGTCCCTGCAGGCGCCATGTATGCCAATATGGACGAGGTCGGGCGGCTGTCCCTGGACGCGCAGCGGGGGCACGTCAATGATGACGCGCCCCCGCGAGCGATCGTTCGTTGTGAAAGAGCCGCTAGAGCCATCCCGATGTCATGCGGGGACCTCTTCCTCCTCATACAGGAAGCAGGCGGCCTCATGTAGATGGCCCTTTACCTTGTAGAGCGGCGGCTTCTCCTTCAGACAGCGGTCCATGTGCTGTGGGCAGCGAGGATAGAAGCGGCATCCGCCGCTGACCTCCCCGCGCATCTGTTCGTCGTCCAGCGAGACCACGGTCTCGCTGCCCCACCGTACCTTCGGATCCGGCACCGGGATGGAGTCGATGAGGAGCTGCACGTAGGGGTGTTTGGGATCCTCGATGACCTCGGTCGTGTCCCCTCGCTCCGCGATGGTCCCCTGGTAGAGGAGATATATCCGGTCGCCGATCTGATAGGCGGTGCTCAAGTCGTGGGTGATGTAGAGGAAGGAGATGTTGTGCTCATCTCGCAGGCGGAGCATGATGTCCAGGATCATGGCTCGCAGGGATGCGTCCACCATGGAGACGGGCTCATCGGCCACGATCAGCCGGGGCTTCAGCAGGTAGGCTCGGGCCACCATCATGCGTTGGCGTTGGCCGCCGCTGAGCTGGTGCGGGTACTTCTCCAGAACCTCCTCCCCGCGCAATCCCACGACGTTCAGGGCTTCCTCGATGAGCTCTCGCGCCTCTTTCTTGTTGCGGGCCAGCTTGAAGTTCTTGATGGCCAGATCGAAAATGTGCTTCACCCGATAGAAGGGGTTGTAGACCGCGTACGGATCCTGGAAGACGGCCTGGACCTCGCGTCGATAGGCCATGCGTTGGTGTTTGTCCATCGTGGCGATGTCGATGCCCTTATACAGGATCTGGCCTGACGTCAGGCCGATGAAGCCCAGGACCAGGTTCGCCAGCGTCGTCTTACCGCTGCCGCTTTCGCCGGCGATGGTGGTGATGGTGGCGGGATGCTCCTCGATGGTCATGTTGAAATCCTGAAGGGCCACCGTGACCTGTCGAGAGCCGAGAAAGCCGCCACCGTAGATTTTCGTCGCGTTGCGGATTTCCAGAAGTGGTTGAGACATAAGGTTCACACCTACCACAGATCGTGTACTTTATTCGTATAGATGACAGCCCACCTCGTGCCTGGTGTCCACCTCATGCAGCGGTGGCTTCTCCTCCCGGCAGATATCCATCACATGAGGACAGCGAAGCTGGAAGATGCAGCCCGGCGGTGGGTTTCGCAGGTCGTGGGTCAGGCCCTCGGTCAACTTGAGCGGCTTGCGCTCCTTGATGGAAGGGATGGATTCGATGAGCAGTTGCGTATAAGGATGCATCGGCTTCTCGAAGATGATCTCAACGGGGGCCACCTCGACGATGTGCCCCGCGTACATGACCGCGATGCGGTCGACCAACTGGGCCTGCAGGCCCATGTCATGGCCGATGAGGATCATCGAAAGGCCAAGGCGTTCCTTCACATCGAGCAGGGTCTGTCCCACGACGCGTTGCACGACCACGTCCAGCGCGCTGGTGGGCTCGTCGGCGATGATGAGTGGAGGATTGAGCGCGATGGCCATGGCGATGCAGACGCGCTGCTTCATACCGCCGCTCAGCTCGTGGGGGTACATGTCGTATACCCGGCTGGGCAGCCCCACCTCGCTGAGCAGCTTTAGAATACGCTCCTTCATTACGGATCGGGGCTGTTTCCCCTCGTGGGTCTCAATGGCATCCGCGATCTGGTCCTTAATCTTCATGACCGGATTCAGGGAGTTCATGGCTCCCTGAGGGATGAGCGCCAGCTTGCGCCAGCGGATACGCCTGAGTTGCCGGTCGTTCAGCGATGTCAGCTCGATGCCGTCTAAGAATACCCGTCCCCCCACGATGCGACCAGGCGGCTGTACCAGGCGCAGGATCGCCATGGCCGCCGTGGTCTTGCCGCAACCGGACTCCCCCACTAGGCCGACGATCTCGCCTGGATAGACTCGGAAGTTGATCCCATCTACTGCGCGTACATCCCCCAGAGGGGTGTCGTAATACACGCGCAGATCCTGCACATCCAAGACGGCTCTATCGTCGGAACCCTCGCTTGGCATATCCCTTTCCTTTACTTCCCAGGTCACTGTCATTGTGGCCGAGCTCCTCTCAGCCTCGGGTTGGCGATCTCATCCAGCCCGATAGTCATCAGGAACAAGCCGCTGAAGATCACGATCAGCGCCGCGATGGGCACGCCCCACCACCACCACATGCCGCGGATGATAGCGGCCGCCCGGATAGCGTAGAAGATGGTCATGCCCAGGGTGGGAACCCGGGTGGGGCCCAAGCCCAGAACCTCCAGACCGGTGGCGGCCAGGATCGCCCCGGATACGTTGCCGGTCAGGCTGGCTGCCAGGTAGGGCAGCAGGTTGGGCATCATCTCCTTGAACATGATATCAAACGCGGAGACGCCGGAGAGCCGCGCCATCTGTACGTAGCCGTGCTCTCGCATGCTGAGCACCTGGGCGCGAATGAGCCGGGTGGGGCCTGGCCAGGCGAAGAGGGCGAGTAGCAATCCCATGTTCTCCACGCTGACCTGGCGCACGTAGGCGGAGATCACGATCAGCACGGCCAGAGAAGGGATGGTGATCACGGAGTCGGAGAGGGTGCGGATCACACTGTCGACCCATCCGCCCATGAAGCCGGCCGTGAACCCCAGGATGATGCCGACCGCCATGCCGATGCCGGCCGCGATCAGGCCGACGCGAAGCGAGCGAGGTGCGCCGACCAGCAGCACCGCCAACATGTCTCGTCCGTTGCTCTCCGTGCCCAGCGGGTGCTCCCAGGTGGGCGTGCCGAAGCGGGTCGCCTCCCCGCCACCGGTAGGCGATTGGCTTTTCTTTTTCGTTTTGAAAGGATTGACACCTGTCAGGGCGCCGGTCGCTCCACTTCCTTCCTCTTGCTTTGTCGTAGTGACATCCGTCGCCTTTTCCTCGACAGCCTCCGTTCGGAATCCCGGCGCCCATGGAGGTGGCAGGTTCAAGGGGGAAGAGCCCACTCGGGCCAGCGTGAGATCCCAGAACTGTCCTCCTACGACGCCCATCAAACCCATCGTAAGCACCATGGCCAAGCCGATCAGAAGCTTGGGGTTCAGCCAGGGTGAATCCCAGCGACTAAGAAAAGATCGTCTTCGCGGAACACTACGTCCAACAGCCGCAGAGGTCATGTATCACCTCTTCTCATATGTAATCCGAGGATCAATGATGGGATAAAGCAAATCGATTAAAAGCACAGCCAGGGCTGTGCCCAGGATGAGCATGAAAACGATGCCCTGGATGAGCGTATAATCAGCATTGACGATGCCCTGATAGAGCAGGTACCCCATGCCTGGATAGGCGAAGATGTACTCCACAAGCACCGAGCCGCCGGCGATGCCGCCTATGTTGAGGGCCAGGGCGGTGACCTGAGGCAGCACGGAGTTGCGAACCCCGTAGCGCCAGAAGATACGGCTCGGGCTTAGTCCCTTGGCCTCGGCCAGGATCATGTAGTCCTCGCCTTCGTTGGTGATCATCATGCCCCGCATGCCGAGGCCCCAGAATCCCATAGAGGTGATGACGATGGAAAGCGCTGGTAGGACGCCATGATGGATAACGCTCTTGATAAAGGGCCAATTCCAGCCGTGTTCCAGGTCGCGCCCAAATGCGCCCGATACGGGGAACCACCGCAGCCAGAAACCGAAGACATAAATGAGCAGAATGCCCAGCATGAAGAAGGGGATCGCGGTGAAGGTGAAGCTCACGGGCAGCAACGCCCTGACGAGCGCGGGAGTGCGCCGCCAGGCCAGCAAGGCCCCGATGGTGTTCCCCACGATAAAGGAGATGATCGTTGAGATGCTCAATAACCCGACGGTCCATGGGAGCGCTCGCGCGATCAGATCCTCCACCTCGCTAGGGAAGGAGGCCAGGGAATATCCCAGGTTCAATGTCAGCATGTTTTGCAGGTATCTGACGTACTGGACATACCATGGACCATCCAGCCCGAATCGGGCGCGCCAGGCCTCAATCATCTGGGCGCTGTCTTCAATATAGCCGGCTTGGTTCAGCAACCGCGAGACCATCGCGGTCACCGGATCGCCAGGGGCCAGACGCGGGATAAGAAAGATCAGTGTCGCCCCCAGCCAGATCGTTAACACGAACATACCCAACCGTTGAATCAGGTATTCTGGTGTCAACCCACGCATTATCAACCTTCTGCTTTAGAGATTTAGTATGCTCTGAGAAAGCTTGTCGCAAAGACGCAGAGCTTGGAAATGGAAGGTTGTGTTTCAGATCCGCTCTACCGGAATCGCCCATGTGGGCAACACAACCCTCTCATGAAGGCAGCCGGCTGGCCACCTCCCCCCCTATATTATTTCATTAAAGCAGGAACAACGCAAGCGTTTTCTGCTGTTTTGTCGTATGTGCCGATCGAGGCAGGTGGTACATTCCCTCAAAAGGGCGCAGCGCCGCTGCGCCCCTTCTTGACGTTAAAAATGGAGATTGGCGATCTGGTGCAAGGGAGTCCCTTCTCGCCAATCTCCAATTGTTGCCTTCTACTCCCCGACACCCAACTCTGGATCGCTGGCGGCTCCGTTGCCAGAGCCGCCAGCGAGTCTAGCCAACAGCTGCATGCCCACTTACTTCTTTGCAGGCTCCAGGTTGTGGATGATGTAGTGGGTATGCTGCCACCACGTGGGCGGATGGATGTAGTCGTTCTCGAAGGTTGGCCAGTTCGTCCAGTAGGTGGTGTCGAAGGGGATGATCTTCCGGGCCTGGGTGATCGGGATGACGGGCAGTTCCTCGAACCAGATCTTCGTGGCCTTGACGAACAGCTCGTCGATCTTGGGGTCACCCAGCGGCAGGGAGCCGATCTCGTCCACGAGCTTGCTGTACTCCTCCGCTGCCGGCCCGGACCAGCGCCACTGATCGCCCGAGGCTCGCTCGCCCACGGGCTTCAGCCAGCGGACGTTGAAGCGGTCCATGGACGCCCACGGCTCGTTGACGGAGCCACAGGTCTGCCAGCCCATGCGCGCTTCGAAGTTACCCGTGTTGAAGTTCTCACCCCAGGTGCCGCCGGCCTCGTTGCGGTTGGTGGCGTTGATGCCGATGCGCTGGAACTGCTCCACCAGGACCTGGGCGATGCGCTGCTTCTCGATGAAGGCCTCGTGGGTGGTGATGTCCAGCGAGAGCTGCTTGCCGTCCTTGTAGTAGTAGCCGTCGTCGCCCAGCTCCCACCCCTTGGACTCGATGATCTGCTTGGCCAGATCGGGATCATGCTTCCAGAGCCGATCCAGATCCCATGCGCCCTGCTCGATGGCCAGATCCACGTAGCGGTCCAGCGGCGGGTAGGCCGGGAAGAAGTGCCGGGACTTCAGGGTCGTGCCCTCGTAGGCGATCTTGACGATCTCATCCCGGTCGATGGCGTAGTTCAGCGCCCACCGCATGTCCTTGTCGTTCCACGGCTCCTTCGTCAGGTTGAGCTCGAAGGTTCGGGAGCAGGGATCGGGCACCCAGGCGTAGGGCAGCTCGTCGAACCAGGTGATGACGTTGGGGTTCTTCTCCTTGAGGGCCAGCAGAGCGCCCAGCGTGATGTCCATCAGGCTGTCCAGCTGTCCGTCCGCCATGAGAGCGGCGCGGGTTTCCTCCGGCCCTGCCCAGGTCCATACCAGCTTCCTCGGCTTGGGCAGCGGCTTCCAGCCGATCTGAGCGCCCCACCAGTTGTCATCCCGGATGTAGACGAACTCGGTCGGGCTGACGCTGACCAGCTTGTAGGGACCCGTGAAGACCGGCCAACCCTTCTCGGGGTCGTAGTTCTTGAAGGTGAGCGGGTCCTTATCCTGCCAGATGTGCTTGGGCACGATGTTGACGCTGCCCCAGATCTTCACGGAGAAGTGGTCCAGCTGGAAGCGCGGGTTGGGTTTCTTCAGGTAGAACTTGACGGTCAGATCGTCAACCTTCTCCACCCGATCCACCCAGGTGTCCATGGCCGCCGACCAGTTCAGCTCAGGAGCATTGTCGAGCAGCATCTGGATGGTGAACACGACATCGTCGGCGGTGAAGGGCTCCCCGTCGCTCCACTTGACCCCGTCACGGAGCTTGAGCGTCCACTCGTCCATCGCGTCGTTGTGGGTCATGCTCTCGCCCAGCCAGGGCATGATCTCGCCCGTCTGGTAGTTGAGGATGAAGAGGGGCTCCATCACGGCCTGGTGGAAGCCGTTGTCGCCACGCCAGCCAGGGACGTAGGGATTCCACAGCTCGGGATCCACGACGCGGCCACCGTCGATATCGAAGATGAGGGTCTCCTCTCGGGGAATCTCCTCCGGACCAGCGGCCGGCTTCTCTTCCGGCGGCGGGGCCTTTTCCTCAGCTGCCGGCTTCTCCTCGGCCGCGGGAGCCGCTGGGGCTGGCGCTGCGGGCGCACAAGCCGCGAGGACAAGCGTCAGGATCATGAGCACGGCTATGAGGTACTGTGCCCGATGCTTTACGGCTGACATGAAACTTCCCTCCTTGTGGTGTGTTGATCTGCGGGGGTAAACCTACCGCGTTTCCGATGTAAACGATAAGGTGGTTCCCTTAGGAGACGGAAGTATGATCGTTGGCCTCCTTGCGCATCACCTCCTTTCCTGGTTTGAGGTGCCGGAATCGAGAGGGCGTTTGGAGAGTGCGTGCTCGACTCCGAGATAATCAGGGCACACGGCCCTAAGCGAGAGTTGCTGCTAGAATCGCTGTGAGGGTTGAATCAGATGAATCAGTGACGATTGTATTTCGCCCGAGATTCAGAGGTCCTTGAGAGGTTCTCATAACCAACGTTAGTTTAACACGTGAGTACATAGAAGTCAAGACTACATTGCTTGCGAGGGAGGATAAAAATGGCACTTTGGGCTTTCTTTTGTCTTCAGCCAGAACAAAGTCCCCCCTAAAAATGCTGTACCTGCTCCCGATAAGTATAACCAATATGGTGGAAACAGCCCATGATGCCCGTCACAGGCCCTCGGTGGTGGTGCGGAGGGGCCTCCCCGCTCTCAATGTGATTGCTCCCGCGTGCAAGTGGTGGTAGAATGCCCCTGCAATCCAATGTGTGGGCAAAGGTGAAATGGATCGGCTATGGACCCCCTGGCGGATGCCTTATCTGGTCAGCGACAAACAGGCGGAGGGATGCGTTTTCTGTCAAAAGGTGCAATCCGATGATGATCGGGCGGCTCACGTCTTGATGCGAGGCCGGCACGGGTTTGTGACGCTGAACCTCTACCCGTATAACAATGGCCACCTGCTGGTGCTGCCGTACGCGCACGTGCCGAGTGTGGAGGACTTGCCGCCCGAGACGCTGACGGAATTGATGTTGTTGGTGAATCACAGTTTGACCGTCCTGCGATTTGCTTTCCATCCTCATGGCTTCAATCTGGGCGTGAACCTGGGCAAAGTGGCCGGCGCCGGGATTGATGACCATGTTCACATCCACATCGTGCCGCGCTGGGAGGCCGATACGAATTTCATGCCCATCGTCGCCAAGACGCGGGTGATCCCGGAATGGATCGATGACACGTATGAGCGTCTGGCGAGGGCGTTACACAAGCTGGTGGCCGATGGCCGCCTGCCCGACCTCACGGCGGACGGGTAAGGTCAGGCGCTTCCCTGCGGTGCTCACCCCCCTCATTTGACATGCCGAGATCTCGTCGGTGTGCCAGCGTTGCCCATTTTCCGTCGCCATGTCGTAGTGGGGTGTGCAGCCGCTCATGAGCGCTGTTCTCTGCTCCCCCCTGTGGGGCATACGGCTGAGGATTGCCCTCAAACGCCTGCCGGTGAAATTTCCGATACGCTCTACGGCTGGGCCTCAAAAGCGCCTGGGGGACCAGAGGACTGAGAGCCGCCGAGGGACGTATCTGGCTCCCGAGATCGCAGAGCCATCGTAACTCTGTGAGTGATCGTCGGTTATATGTGCATAGAGAGCCCAAAAAATCCAAAGAAAAACGCTACGTCATCCCATCGACGCGATCGACTGAGCGTGCATCCCAGCGATGGCCCCTGGAACTCGTTGCAGTACATCTGGCGGCATGTGAACCCGTTGCGGGTGGTCCGTAATTTCCTGATCATTTACATGTGCCGGTTCATCCCCTGGTTGGGTTTGAAGAACCGGCTTTACCGACTCACGGGGATGAGGGTGGGAGACCACACCTCGATCGCCTTGATGGTGATGATGGATGTGTTCTTCCCGGAGGAGATCTCCATAGGGGCCGACACGATCATCGGGTACAACACGACCATCCTGGGGCATGAGTACCTGCGGCGCGAGTGGCGACGCGGCCCCGTGGTGATCGGCGACCGTGTGACGATCGGGGCCAACTGCACGATCCTGCCCGGTGTGGTCATTGGGGATGATGCCGTGGTCTCGGCGATGAGCCTGGTCAATCGTGACGTGCCTCCGGGAGCCCGGGTTGGCGGGGTGCCCATTCGCCCGCTGGCTTGAGGGGCGCGTCGCCGTCGGCTGGCGATGGTGGGGCGGCCCTGCCGCTGGAGAAACCGGGGATGGCGTGGTCAAGGAGCTCGTTTAAGTTCTTAGAGTGTGCCTGAGAAATGCCGTTGCTTCTGCCGTGGGGAGGCCCGGAGGGGCGGAGCCCCTCCGGAAAAAGCCCTTCTCCTGCCTTCGACCTGCCTGGCCTTGGCCCAAGTCCTTCGGGAAGGGCCGAGAGAGGCAGGTACAGGCCGGAAAAGTGGGATTTCCGTGGAGGAGAGATCCCTTCCACACCTCCCCTGTGGATCTGGTCGTTGAGGGAGCCCCCTCAGACATCTTGCCGGTAAGTTTTCAGGCACGCTCTTAGGGGAGAGAGAACGTGGTGCGGGAGGTTCAGATCGGGCGGGTGATCGCCTGGTTGCAGCGGCTGCTCCGACTCCCCCCTGTCATGGCGGCGGTCCTGATCGCCGATATGACGGGCTTTGTGTGGGGGATCCTGTACTGGTATGGGCGGCAGCTGCCGGGGACGCCCGTCTGGTCGTGGCCTTTCATCCCGGATTGTCCGCTTTTCGGACTGGTGGGAGGGTTGGCCCTGCTGCTGGTGGTGGCGCAGGACGCGTCCCCACGGGCGCGTTCCTGGATGCGGGCGGCGTTGTGGATTGTGGGCGCATCCTCCCTGGTGGCGATGGGCGTGGCGGCATGGGCTGGCGGACGGGCTTCCCCTTTGCTGTGGGCGCGCTGGATCGCCGCCTACGAGGGGATGTGGGCGCTGCTGGGTGGCCTGTGCCTGATCACCGCGGCGGTCTGGAATCGGGTGCCCAACGAGTGGTTGAGCATCGCGGCCATGGGGCAGATCAAATACGGGCTGTGGACCGTGTTCGCCTGGGTGGTATTCTGGTGGAACACCCGGGGGTTCGTCACCTTTGAGAGCGTCTTTATGACGGTCACCCACATGGCCATGATCGCCCAGGGGATGATGCTGTTCACGTATTACCGGCCGTCGCGGCGCGGCGCGCTGGTGGCTGGCGGCTGGTTCCTGTTGAGTGATTTCGTGGACTATGGGCTGGGATACTACCCGCGGCTGCCCCGGCAGGTGCCCGTCTCTGTGATGCAGTGGCATACCATCCCGGTCACGTTCATCCTGACCGCCGCGTTTTGGCGGCTGTCCCGATGGCGTGACTGGCCGGGCGTGTGGGCCCGATGGGGGACGGCCTCCTCGGCGGCCCGGGCATCGCGCACGTGAGGACGCGCCTTCGTCAATGTGAAACGGGAAGATCATCGGCTTTTCAGATTTCGTGAGTGAGACATGAGACTATTGAAGGAGGGCGCATTTTGAGCGTCAATCCGAAGATTCAGCGCCTGCGCGAGCTGAAGGCCCAGGCAAAGCTGGGCGGCGGCGTGCAGCGCATTGAGCAGCAACACGCTAAGGGAAAGCTGACCGCTCGAGAGCGATTGGATCTGCTGCTGGATAAGGGCAGCTTCCGGGAGTTGGACGCGTTCGTCGTACATCGCAGCCATGACTTTGGGCTCGATAAGCAGCGCATCCTGGGGGACGGGGTGGTGACCGGCTATGGCACCGTGGATAACCGGCTGGTCTTCGTCTACGCGGATGATTTCACCGTCTTCGGCGGGTCCCTTTCGGAGGCTCACGCGGAGAAGATCTGCAAGGTGATGGATCTCGCGATGAAGAACGGCGCCCCCTTTATCGGCCTGAACGACTCGGGTGGGGCCCGTATCCAGGAGGGGGTCGTCTCGCTGGCCAGCTACGCGGAGATCTTCCTGCGGAACACGCTGGCGTCGGGCGTGATCCCCCAGATCAGTGTCATCATGGGGCCCTGTGCGGGCGGCGCCGTGTACTCTCCGGCGTTGATGGATTTCATCATCATGGTGAAGGGCACCAGCTATATGTTCGTCACCGGGCCGGAGGTGGTCAAGGCTGTCACCCATGAGGACGTCACCTTTGAGGAGCTGGGTGGAGCTTACGTCCACGCGAGCACCAGCGGCGTGGCGCATTTCATCGCGGATAGCGAGGAGGATGCCTTCTTCATCCTGCAGAAACTCCTCAGCTTCCTGCCGCAGAACAACCTGGAGGACCCGCCGTACGTGCCCCCCACCGATGACCCGCTGCGCATGGACGAGGAGCTGAACGACATCATCCCGGACCAGCCCAATCGCGCCTACGACATGAAAGAGGTGATCCGCCGGGTGGTGGACGATGGCTATCTCCTGGAGGTGCAGGAGCATTTCGCCCAGAACATCATCGTCGGCTTCGCTCGTCTGGGAGGGCACTCCGTCGGCATCGTGGCCCAGCAGCCGACGGTCCTGGCCGGCGTTCTGGACATCGACGCCAGCACGAAGGCTGCTCGCTTCGTGCGCTTCTGCGATTGTTTCAACATCCCCCTGGTCACCTTTGAGGATGTGCCCGGCTTCATGCCGGGGATCTCTCAGGAGCATGGCGGGATCATCCGACATGGCGCCAAGCTGCTGTACGCGTATGCCGAGGCCACGGTGCCCAAGCTGACGGTGATCACCCGGAAATCGTATGGTGGGGCGTATTGCGTTATGTCGCCCAAGGCGTTGCGGGGCGACATCAACCTGGCGTGGCCGACCGCCGAGATCGCGGTGATGGGGCCTGAGGCTGCGGTCAACATCATCTTCAAGCGGGAGATCGCGGCTGCCGAGGATCCAGAGGCCGAGCGGGAGCGGCTGGTGGCCGAGTATCGGGCGAGGTTCGCGAACCCCTACGTTGCCGCGGCCCGTGGCTACCTGGACGATGTGATCGAGCCGCGCGAGACCCGGCCGCGACTCATCAACGCGTTGGAGATGCTTCAGAACAAACGGGATAGCAATCCACCGAAGAAGCATGGGAACATCCCGCTGTAGCCTCCTCTAGGGGCGGGCTCGTATGCTGGACGCCACGCGGGGCTTACGGTTTGAGAGGTGGCCGATGATCGATCTGGAAGGCCGTGTACGTGCGATGCGGACGTTCCTGTGGTTCTTCCGCTGCGGGGTGATCCTCTATGCGGTCATTGGGCTGCTCATCTACAAGGCCAGCGGACATCCCGCGGGGTTCGTAAACCTGCCGGGGCCGACCTACCTGCTGGTGGCGATGATCCTGGTCGCGATGGCGACGGCCGCGGTGGGGTTCCTGACGTTTTTCCTTCCGGCGCGTCTGACGGACCCGGAGCGGCTGGTGCGCCTCCCGGGAATGAATCGGCTATCGGCCGTGGTGGCTCAGCTTCAGCGGGCCTTCATGATCTCGGTCAGCGGGGCGAACACGGTGGCTGTGTTGGGGTTGGTGCTCTTCCTGCTGAACGGGAGGATCCTGGACCTGTTCGGCTTCACGGTGGCCGCTTTGGCCGTGCTGGCCGTGACGACGCCTCAACGGGATCACTGGGAGGAGATCGTGCGGATCGTGCGCGCCCGTCGCTCCGATTGGACCGATGTCTGGTAAGAGGTAAAATATTATTGTTTCTGCTGAAGGATAGTCAGGGTGGATCGGCTGAGGGAACGCCTGGATGTTGGGTGGGGAACATCATCATTCATCTGCTGGCGGATAGGAAATCAACGACATGTTCCGTAAAGTTCTGATCGCGAATCGCGGCGAGATCGCCGTTCGTATTATCCGTGCCTGTGAAGAGCGAGGGTTGCGAACCGTCGCCGTGTATTCGGAGGCGGACCGCCACGCGCTGCACGTGCGTCGCGCCAATGAGGCCTACTGCATCGGCCCGGCGCCGGCCTCGGAGAGCTATCTGCGCATCGATCGCATCCTGGAAGTCGCGCGGCGCTCCGGCGCGGAGGCGATCCACCCCGGATATGGCTTCCTGGCCGAGAATCCAGCCTTCGCCCGGGCGTGCGCGGACGCCGGGGTGACCTTTGTGGGGCCGCCGCCGGAGGCCATCGCCGCGATGGGGGATAAGGTGGCGGCGCGAAGGCGGATGCGGGAGGCCGGGATCCCGGTGGTCCCGGGCACCGAGGACGAGTTGTCGGATCGGGAGCTGATCGCGGCGGCCGACGACCTGGGGTACCCCGTGATGGTCAAGGCGACCGCCGGCGGGGGCGGCAAGGGGATGCGCCTGGTCCGCCGGCCGGAGGATCTCCCCAGCGCCCTGGAGAGCGCGCGTCGGGAGGCGAAGGCCGCGTTCGGCGACGATCGCATCTACCTGGAGAAGGTGATCGAGAGCGCCCGGCACGTGGAGATCCAGATCCTGGCGGACACCCACGGCAATGTGATCCACCTGGGCGAGCGCGAGTGCTCCATCCAACGTCGCCATCAGAAGCTGATCGAGGAGGCTCCCTCCATCGCCGTGGATGCCGAGCTGCGACAGCGCATGGGGGCCGTGGCCGTCCAGGCCGCCCGCGCGGTGGGGTATGTCAACGCCGGGACCATCGAGTTCCTGTTGGACCGGGAGGGCAATTTCTACTTCCTGGAGATGAACACCCGGTTACAGGTGGAGCATCCCGTCACGGAGATGGTGACCGGCGTGGACATCGTCAAGGAACAGCTGGCCATCGCGTCGGGGCGCCGTATGCGGTATCGGCAGGAGGATATCGTCCCGAAGGGGTGGGCCATCGAGTGCCGCATCACGGCGGAGGACCCGTACAACGGCTTCCTGCCGTCCACGGGGCGCGTTGTGATGCTGCAGGAGCCGACGGGGCCGGGCGTGCGCGTCGAGAGCGGCATTTATGAGGGGTTTGAGGTCACCTTCCATTACGATCCCATGATCGCCAAGCTCATCGTGTGGGGGGAGACGCGGGCGGAGGCGATCCTGCGCATGCGCCGCGCGCTACGGGAATATCGGATCGGCGGGATCCAGACCTCGATCCCGTTCCACCAGAAGATCATGGATCACACCGAGTTCCTCTGGGGCACCTTCGACACGGAGTTCCTGGAGCGGCGCATGGGAGGCCGATTGGTGGCGCGCCCGGACATCGAGGAGTGGGAGCGCATTGCCGCCATCGCGGCTACATTGGTGGCCCACGAGCGCGGCCGCCGGGCGATCAT
This sequence comes from Chloroflexota bacterium, assembly GCA_013152435.1. NCBI lineage: Bacteria > Bacillati > Chloroflexota > Chloroflexota bacterium. The sequence goes on from JAADGJ010000059.1 coordinate 13,670, forward strand.
CCTGAGCCGCGCCCGGAACGGCAACCGCTCGCCCTGGAAGCAGGCGGCTCGCATTGAGGCGTTGCGACGATGAGATACGTGGCGACGATTCAAGGGCGCGAGTTCATCATCGACGTGGAGGACGAGCGACACGTCGTCGTGAACGGACAGGCGCTGGAAGTGGATATGCAGCGCATTGAGGCCTCGCAGCTTTACTCCCTCCTGGTGGATCACGTCTCTCACGAGGTTGCCGTGGAGGAGGCCGGGCACTGCTTCCGGGTCATGTTGCATGGGGAGCTGTTCGAGGTCCGGGTGGAGGACGAGCGGACACGGCGGCTGACTCGCGCCGGGCATCAGTTGCCGCCGTTTGGCGGCGAGATCCCGGTTCGGGCTCCCATCCCCGGCATGGTCACCCGCGTTTTGGTAGAGCAGGGGCAGAAGGTGTCCGCCGGGCAGGCGGTGGTCCTGCTGGAGGCCATGAAGATGGAGAATGAGATCCGGGCCCCGCGGGAGGGAACGGTCGCGCGCGTGGCGGTGGAGCCGGGTCAGACCGTGGAGCAGGGCCATCTGCTGGTGACGATCCACTGACGGCTCGTATCCCCGCAGGGGGCGAGCCGTCGTTTTCTGCTGGGGATGTTTGTCCTCTCCTTTCCGTTGGCAGGCGCCTCTTTATCGGATGTTGCGGCGCGCCCTGCCGGCCCCGTCGGCGGGGAGAAGAGTTCGAGGTTCCGTGTGCTGGGGAGTGTCCATGAGCGAGCTTTCGAAACGCAAGGCGGAATGGGAGCAGACGACTCTGCAACGAGCGTTGCAGCGCGCTCCGGAGCGACGACCTCAGTTTGAGACGCCTTCCGGCATTCCCGTGGATCCTCTTTATACCCCCGAGGATGTGGACCTCGATTACCTGCGCGATCTGGGATTCCCCGGGGAGTATCCGTTCACGCGCGGCGTGCAGCCGACCATGTACCGCGGCCGGTTGTGGACCATGCGCCAGTACGCGGGATACGCCACGGCGGAGGAGTCCAATCGCCGCTATCGCTATCTGTTGGAGCAGGGACAGACCGGGCTCTCCGTGGCGTTTGATCTGCCCACCCAGATGGGATACGACGCCGATCACCCCTTGGTGCAGGGGGAGGTGGGCAAGGTGGGCGTGGCGATCTCGTCCCTGGCAGACATGGAGACGCTGTTGGAGGGGATCCCGCTGGATCGGGTGAGCATCTCCATGACCATCAACGCCCCGGCGGCGATCCTGCTGGCGATGGTCATCGCCGTGGCGAAGAAGCAGGGCGTGTCCCTGGAGCGGTTGCGGGGCACGGTGCAGAACGACATCTTGAAGGAATACGTGGCGCGCGGGACCTATATCTTCCCGCCGGAGCCGTCATTGCGATTGACGGTGGACCTGTTCCGCTTCTGCGCGCGTCACGTGCCGCGTTGGAACACCATCTCCATCAGCGGATACCACCTGCGGGAGGCGGGATGCACGGCCGTGCAGGAGGTAGCCTTCACCCTGGCCAATGCCATCGAATACGTGCAGGCGGCCATCGGGGCGGGGCTGAACGTCGACGATTTCGCCGGGCGCCTGTCCTTCTTCTTCAACGCGCACAACAACTTCTTCGAGGAGATCGCCAAGTTCCGGGCGGCGCGACGCATGTGGGCCCGCATCATGCGGGAGCGGTTCGGCGCCCAGCGTCCCCGCTCGTGGCAGTTGCGCTTCCACACCCAGACGGGGGGTTCCACCCTCACCGCTCAGCAGGTGGACAATAACATCGTGCGGGTGACCATCCAGGCGCTGGCTGCCGTGTTGGGAGGGACCCAATCCCTGCATACTAACTCCAAGGATGAGGCGCTCTCCCTGCCCACGGAAGAGTCCGTTCAACTGGCGTTGCGCACCCAGCAGATCATCGCCTATGAGTCCGGGGTGGCCGACGTGGTGGACCCGTTGGCGGGCTCCTACTTCGTGGAGTATCTGACCAGCGAGATCGAGAAGCGGGCTCTCGAGTACATCGCGAAGATCGACGAGATGGGGGGCGCGCTGCGGGCCATCGAGCGGGGATACATCCAGCGGGAGATTCAGGAGGCCGCCTACCGCACGCAGCAGGCGATCGAGCGTGGGGAGCAGGTCGTGGTGGGGGTAAACCGGTTCGTCACCGAGGCGGAGCCGCCGGCGGAGATCCTGCGCGTGGATGAGGAGGTGCAAGCCGCGCAGGTCCGGCGGTTGCAGCAGGTGCGGGCCAGCCGGGATCATCATAAGGTGGCCGAGCTGTTGGGACAGCTGGAGGCCGCCGCCCGGCAGCCGGATGCCGAGCTGATGCCCCTGTTCGTGGAGTGTGTGGAGCACTACGTTACGCTGGGCGAGATCTGTGATGTGCTCCGTCGCGTGTTCGGCGAGTACCATCCCGAGATGTGGGTGTAGAACGGGCCTCTGATGAGGCAGGGTTGCGCATCAGAAGGGGAGTTCCATGGACATCTCGTTGCTGGTTACCATCCTCGTCATCTTCGCCGCTGCGCTGTTGGGCTCGTACTTGCGCTCCATTCAGCGCGACCGGTGCCTGAAGTCCTTTGACGGGTTTCACATCTTCGTCGAGATGAAGGATGGTCGCATGATATGGGGCACCATGTCCCTGGAATCGACGGGGATGGAGCTGTTGTATCGGGATAGCGTGCATGATGAGCAGCACATTGAGACCAGCTACATCCTGTATCGGGACGAGTACGGGAATATTCAGGCGATTTATCGCTATACCGACCAGCTGACGCCGGAGAACATCGAACGGCGCAATCGGGATCTGGAGCGCAGCTTCCACCCGGGCCTGTTCCGGCGCCTGGGGCGCAAAACCCGTGACTTCATCAACACGGCCAGCGACTCCGTCAACGAGGCGTTGAACCTGGTATTGGGCCGCGTGCGCGCTCCTACCGTCCCGGTTATCACGGATACCAGCCAGAAGTACCTGACCCAGGTGGGGAAGAACATCATCGGCTACGTCGGCACCCGCTACGATCCCCTGTTGGAGCGATACGTGGGAAGCCGGGTGGTCATCGAAGTGGTCGAGGGGGATACGGTAAACGAGTACGTGGGCGTCTTCAAAGAGTATTCCTCCGATTTCCTGGAGCTGTTGGACGTCTTCCACCCGGAGAAACACACCATTACCGTATCACGGGAGGAGCCGGAGAAGGCTCGTAGCGATGTGGAGATCCGGTTGGAGGGGCCACATCTCACCCTATCCAATCATCACGCTCAGCCGGTGTTGCTGGAGCGGCTGATGTACGGGGAGGATGAGAGGGCGCTAAATGTGGTTCTGGACCCTGGACAGGATGTGACGCTCACCCTGGAGGGGGAGGTTGAGGCGGTTCAGGTGGAGTTCAAGGTGGTGCGCAGCGTGGACATGATCGTGCCGCGAGCGCACGCGTTGGTGCGCCACCGGGCCGAGCGGTATGATCCCGAGCGCTTCTTTGACATCGGCGTCTCGCTTCGCTGGACTAGCGAGGCCGCGCGGCGGGAGCAGCGGCTGCGCCGTCTGCTCGCCCAGGACCCGACGGACGCCGCGTCGGCCACCGCGCTGGCGGGCCTGCTGATTCAGCGTGGGGAGTGGGAGGAGGCGCGCCGCTGGCTGGAGCAGGCGCTCATGTACAGCGACAAGTTGCTCGATCACGGCAAGCGGGCCCGGCAGCAATTGCAGCGGGTGGAGAACGAACTTCAGGCCATGAAGCGGAGCTGATGGAGGGGGCATCGGGGGCCTAGACGATCCGCCCGCAGGCTGGAGGCGGGCAAGCCGACGGCTGGCTGAGTTCTCACGCCCGGTCAATGGCAGGATGGAAGCGCTCGCCCTTATCCCTTTGCGCAGGCTGGGGCCGGTTCCCGTGCGAAGGTCTGTAGATCGACGGGTAGAGCATACTCAGGAGCGGCGATGATTCGACGTATCGATCATGTGGCGATCGTGGTCAACGATATCGAGGCGGCCTTGCGCATCTATCGGGACGCGCTGGGCCTGACGCTCGACCATGTGGAGACGATCCCCGAACAGGATGTGAAGATCGCCTTTCTGCCCGCGGGGGACTCGGAGATCGAGCTGTTGGAGCCGATCCATCCCGATTCCGGCGTGGCGAAGTTCCTGGCGAAGCGCGGCGAGGGGATGCATCACATCTGTCTGGAGGTGGATGACATCGAGGCGGCGCTGGAGGCGCTGGAGGCCAGCGGCGTGGATCTCATCGATCGGACGCCGCGTCGCGGCGCCCATGGCCGCGTGGCGTTCATTCATCCGAAGGGAGCCCACGGGGTGCTGATTGAGCTGCTAGAGCGCACCTGATCCCATGGCGCGGACCGCGGATGGCGCCCTCCCGTCCACGCACCGCTTCACGGCGTCGCGCTGCGTGCGGCGCGTTCGCGATCGTGTACGCCTTTCGAGGGTGCGTGGTCGCGACCGCCGTAATGTGGGGGCAGCCCCCAGAGCGCCCCATTCGCATCAACTGAACAGCATGAGCGAGGCCCCCGCCTGTCGCTTTTTCCCTCCACGGGCGGTGGCACCTGAAAGGGGAGGTGCGGAGGGGAAGCCCCTCCGCAGAAAAACTCTTTTTCTCGCCTTTTACCTGCCTGGTTGGGGCTTTGGCCGGTGTGGCCTCCGGCCCCACGGGGCAGGTGAGGGGCTGAACATAGAGTTCTTCGGAGGGGCGGCCGCTCCTCCGATCCACCCCAGAGATGCGGGGCCACGCTTCCATATCGCTTAAGTTGATACCAATGGGGCAGCCCCCAAAGCGCCCCGCCCTCTTTCCACCGAGAGAGATACGTTGCCGAGTGGGGAATGCTTACATAACAAATACAATCGGAAGTGAGGGATACCATGACTCGCTCTCGACTGGTCGTGATCGCGTTCTTCCTGGCCTGGGCGCTCCTGCTGGCGGGGCTTCCGATGGCGGGGGCAGCCACCGGCTCCGATGGGGTCTCGTACATCGTGCATCCGGGCGATACGCTTTATCAGATCGCCCTGACGCATGGGGTCACCGTGCGGGAGTTGGTCTCCGCCAATCGCATTCCCAATCCCAACCGGATCTATGTGGGGCAGATGTTGCATATCCCCAGCGCGTCGCCGGCGATCGTCCTGACGCAGCCGGCCCCGGACGCCCGGGTGTCGCCGCCTATCCTGGTGAGCGGGCGCGCCAACACCTTCGAGGGGAAGGTGTATATCCGCGTGCTGGATCGGTATTTCCGATCTGTGGGGACGGCGACAGCCCTCGCCGCCATGGGGGAGTATAAGCCGTTCCAGGTGGAGGTGTCCTACTCGGTTCCCTACTCCCAGTGGGGGTACATCGATGTGTATTGGGTCAGCCCCAGGGATGGGAGCGAGCGTGACAAGGTGACCGTTCGGGTCTACCTGAACAAGGCCGCGGTGACGCCTACCGCTACGCCTGTGCCATCCCCCAGCCCGACGCCGTCAGCCACACCCGGCCCCGTCACGGCCATCACCTATCACGTACATCCCGGGGATACGCTGTATCGCATCGCGAAGGGGCACGACGTGTCCGTGTCGGATATCGTGCGGGAGAACGGGATCCGCAACCCCAACCTGATCTTCATCGGCCAGACGCTGAAGATCTCCAGCGAGCATCCTGGCGTCCTGTTAACCGCCCCGGTTACAGGACAGGAGGTGAGCAGCCCCATCACGGTGACCGGCCGATCTGATACGTTTGAGGGCAATGTCGTCGTGGATATATTGGACTATCTGTTCCGGCGTGTCGGCACGGCGACAACGATGGGAGGCTCGTTCGGATCCTATGCTCCCTTTACGGCTACCGTGTCCTACAGCGGCATCTCCTGGCCCCAGTGGGGATATGTGGAGGCTTATTGGCGGAGCCCCGAGGATGGATCAAAGCTGGATGCGGTGACCGCACGTGTGCGTCTCAACCCGGCCGAGGGCGCCCCGTCGGAGGCCCGCTATCATCGGGTGCGCTGGGGGGAGACGCTATACGGCATCGCCCGTCGATATGGGGTTACGGTTCGGCAGATCGCGGAGGCCAATGGCATCCGCAACATACATCGGATCTATGCAGGACAGCGACTGGTTATCCCATGACGCTGATTTTAGGCATCGAGACCTCTTGTGATGAGACGGCGGCGGCCGTGCTGGCGGATGGTCGCCGCCTCCTATCGAACGTGGTCGCCTCTCAGATCGATTTGCACCGCCGGTATGGAGGGGTCTTCCCGGAGGTGGCCTCGCGTCAGCACGTGCTCGCCATCCGCCCGGTGATCGAGCAGGCGTTGACGGAGGCTCGGGTGGCCTGGGACGATCTTACGGCCGTGGCGGTGACGTATGGCCCCGGCCTGGCAGGCTCCCTGCTGGTGGGGGTCAACGTGGCCAAAGGGGTTGCCTGGGGACGCGGCCTGCCGTTGGTCGCCATCAACCACCTGGAGGGTCACATCTACTCCAGCTGGCTGGACCCCGTGCGGCCGGGCGAGCCGCCTTATCAGGGGCCACGGCTGAGCGAGGACGACTTCCCTATCCTGGTGCTGGTGGTGTCCGGCGGCCATACGGAGCTGCTGGTCATGGAGGGACATGGGCGATATCGGCGGCTGGGAGGCACCCTGGACGACGCAGCCGGGGAGGCGTTCGACAAGGTGGCTCGTCTGTTGGGGCTGCCGTATCCGGGCGGGCCGGCCATCCAGCGGGCTGCCGTGGATGGGGATCCCGAACGGTTTTCCCTGCCACGGGCGTTGCTCGATGCGCCGGATCACCGATATGATTTCTCCTTTAGCGGGCTGAAGACGGCGGTCCTGCGCCTGGTGCGTGAGCTGGGGGATCCGGTGCCGGTTGCCGATGTGGCGGCCAGCTTCCAGGCGGCCGTGGTGGATGTGCTGGTTTCGAAAACGATCCGGGCGGCGGAGGATTGTGGAGCCCGCCATGTGTGCGTGTGTGGCGGGGTGGCCGCCAACCGCGCGTTGCGTGATGAGCTGGCGAGGCGGATGACGCTGCCGTACTCCATCCCCCCCATCTGGCTGTGCACCGACAACGCGGCCATGATCGCCTGCGCCGGCCACTATCGCTTCCTGGCCGGGGAGCGGGCGGGCTGGGACGTGGACGTGGTGGCCTCCGCCCGCCTGGCCTGATGGCAGACCCTGCCGGCGCCCTCGCGAGCCCGCTGTTGTCATGCGTATCTGGTAGAGAAGCCGGATGAAACTTCAACAGCAGGCCGGGCTCCCATGCCCGGCTTGCTGTTCGGTTGCCTGCATGGGGATCTGGAAGTGCCTGTCCCGGGCAGAGGCGATTCATGAATCGCCTCTGCCCGCCCGTTTTTGGCGAAGGAGGGCCCTCCATACCACTCCGGTGAAGGTTTGGGCCGCCCGGGGGTGCCCTCAGAAGGCTTTCCACACCTTGGCCAGGCTCTCCCCGTACACGCTCAGCTCCCACTCGCAGAAATATCCAAAGGGTGTGATCCACACCTGATAGCCGGTAGCGCGTAGCCGGTCGGCCAGCTCCTCCAGGAAGGCCTGGGCGAACTCGGGCGAGGCGTTGGCGTCCGCCAGGTGGGTGAAGCTGTGCAGGACCACGTTCCGCAAGCCGCGCTTGTTGGCCAGCCACTTCACGTTTTTGAGCGCGCGTCGAAAAACTCGGGCCCGGTCGTCCTCATCGGCCGGCTCGGCATGCAGGAAGATCACGGCCGCGTCGTGGACCTCCACCTCCTGGTCTTGGTCGGGCACCTCCGGCAGCGTCTTGGAGAACGGCTTCCACCAGAAGCGGCGCGCTTGAAACATGAGCAACTTCATCATAGGCCTCCCATGGTCGTGGTGCCTGGGGGATCGACGGCGGCTCAGCGCCAGACCGATCGAAAGACGCGCAGCCAGTTGCCCCCGAGAACCTTCTCCACATCCTCAGTGGTGCAGCCACGTGCCAGCAATCCCTCCCCGATCTTGTGGACGTCCTGGACGGAGGTGAGCCCGTGGGGGAGCGGCGCCGTGAACCCGTCGAGGTCGGATCCGAGCGCGACGTGGTCCGGTCCCATCACCTGGATCATGTGCATGATATGATCCAGAAACTGTTCCAGCGTCGCCTCCTCGGGATCTTCGTTGATGAAGTGGGGCACGAAAGTGGCGCCCACGACGCCCCCCGTCTCCGCGATGCGCTGAAGCTGCTCGTCCGTCAGGTTTCGAGGGTGATCACACAGCGCCCGGGCGTTGGCGTGGGAGGCGATGACCGGCTGGGCGCTTATCTCAAGCACGTCACGTACGCCGGGAGGGGCCAGATGGGCCACGTCGACCACGATCCCCAGCTCGTGGCAGGTCTCCACCACCCGCACGCCGAAGGGGGTGAGCCCGCCGTTCGTCCGCTGGGCGTCCAGGCCGTCGGCGGCCGCGTTGCGGCGGTTCCAGGTCAACCCTAGCATGCGCAATCCGAGCCGGTGGAAGATGTGCAACAGCTCCAGGGAGCCGTCCAGGGGCTCGGCTCCCTCCATGCTCACGATCGCGGCCACGCGGCCGTCGGTGTAGGCGGCCTCGATCTCCGCGGCCGACCGGGCCAGCGTCAGGCGCCCATCGGAGTGGTCGATGGCCGTGTAGAGGTGATCCAGCAAGCGCAAGGCGTATGCGGTGGGCGCGAGGGCGGCGTATGGGTCGGGCACGAAAAGGGCGAAGACCTGGGCGGTGATGCCCGCCTCTTGCAGCCGCGGGAGATCGATGTGCCCCTGGTCGGAGCGCTCGAGTAAGGAGCGATCGCCCTTGGCGACCGCGAGCAACGTGTCGCAGTGAGCGTCTATGATCAAGGTGGGTGGATAAGGGGTTGTGATGTCCATGGGCTATTCCTCACGTTGCTTGGCCTGGATACGGGCGAGATAGCGCCATAGCGCTCGTTTCCGCGCCTGTTCCCAGCGCGGCGTGTGGGGGATCTTCTCACGCAAGGTGATGATCTGATGTAACATCGACGTGATGGGCGGTTCGGGCTGCCCGGAAGGGGGTGACTCTGGGGGGGCGGAGGGCTCATCCCTTGATGGAACGTCCGGCGGCGCGTCGGGGATGCCCAGCTTCCTCATCTCCTGGTCGGGGTCGATGCGCGGCCAGTGGCGTGAGCGGATGGGCTTCTCTCGGTTGTGCGCGTCGATCCGGCGGTTCAGGGCTTCGACCTCCGCCAGGAAGCGAGATCGGGCGCGCTGCCACAGGGTGATCAGACGTCGCCGATCCACCTGTGCGTCCCGGCGGTCGGCCAGCGCCGCGTAGCGATCGCGATACCATCTCCAGCTATGGCGGAGGCCCTCCCGTAGGGCCTCCAACTGCTGTTCGATCTGTTCCCAGCTCTCAGGAGGCGATGTGTGCTCTGGGTCTGGCGGCATAGAGATATGACATCCCGATTGTGATGTGCAAGATGGATGCATTATACCAGCCTCTCCCTGCGCGGGCAACGCTTTGGGGCTGCTGGGGCAGGGCTTTTTCAAAGTCGGTGCTGGAAATCGGGATGGTAAGAACTCCCCCGGTCCTCCTATCAGAGCGTGTCTGGAGATTTACCGGCAAGGCGTCTGAAGGTCTCCCTCAACGACCAGCTCCGCAGGGGGAGATGTGGAGGGGACCTCCCCTCTAAGGAATTCCCACTTTTCCGGTCTGCACCCGTCTTTCCCGGCCCTTTCCGCAGGAGTCTGGGCCGAGGCCGGGCAGGTCGAAGGCGGGAGAAGGACTTTTCCCGGAGGAACTCCACATAGTAGAAGCAACGGCATTTCTCCTCAGAGGCGGATCGGTTCGGATCCACACGTCTGTGGTATAATGACCCCACAGGACGGGACCTTGTCGTATCTGTAGGTGTGCGATGATCGATTGGGGCATGGTGGGCCGAGGGGCGTTGTGGATCGCCGGATTGGCCCTCGCGTTGGCCAGCTTCAGCTATATCGATTGGTGGCGATACCAGCAAAAGTGGCGCCTTCGGTTTGCCCTGAGCACTCCTCGCTTTCAGGCGCCGTTCTCTGCGGCTATGGTGCTCTTCTGTGTGGGGCTGGCCTTGTCCAGCCGGCGATGGTGGGAGATCGGGGCGTGGGGCGTGTTGGCCGCATCGTTCGCCTGGCAGACCTGGTTCTATGGGCGCTCCGGGTTCCGGCATGGCTGGGATACGCCCCCTCCATCCGATCGTGAGCCGGAGTGAGCCCTCCGCTGCAACAGATCCTGCGTGAAGGATAAGAAATGCGATTCCGATCGAACTCGTTGCTTTGGGGACTGGCGCTCTTGTTGGGCGGCATCCTGATCCTGCTGTTCAACTTCGGCACTTTTGATGCCCTGCGCCCAGGGCTGGAGTACGTGACGGCCAGCGTGGCCATCCTCTCCGGCTTCGGTTTTCTGATCTACTACGCGTACGACCGAACGCAATGGTGGCCGGTGTTGCCCGGGTTCACCCTCATCGGTGTGGGTGTCGTGATCTACCTGGGCACGCGGGGGATAGCCCGCGGGGAGACGCTGGTCAGCCTGCTCTTGCTGGCCATCGCGCTCGCCTTCGCCCTGGTGTACATCGCCAACCCGAGAGATTGGTGGACGATCATCCCCGGCGGCATCCTGCTGGTCGTCGGCCTGGTGATCCTCCTGAGCTCCCGGCTACAGGCCACCCAGCAGGGCACGCTGCTCTTCGTGGGCTTTGGGATCGTCTTCTTCCTGGTCTATGCGCTGGGGCCGCGCAAGCGAGAGGTCTGGTGGGCCCTGATCCCGGGGACGGCGCTGGTGGTCTCCGGTCTGTTTATCTATGTGCTGACCCTGGGGCAGGAGCAGTTTTGGGCCAAGGCGTGGCCGTTGCTCCCCATCCTCGGCGGCCTGTTCTTGGTCGTGCGGGCGATCCTGCGGGCGCGTCCCCAGTCGGCGGGCACCCCTGAGCCGTCCCAGCCCGCGGAGGCCGATGCGGGAGCCACCGAGGAGCCGAAGACGGCCGTGATCGAGCTGGAGGGGTCGGAAGAGGAAGGGGAGGCGGAGTCGGCGGCACCGGAGGAGTCTGCACCGTGAAGCTGGTCCTCTCCCTGGTTCAGATGAACTGCCGGGATGGCATGGTTGAGGCCAACCTGGCGCACGCGACGGAGGCGGTGCGTGAGGCGGCCGGGCGGGGGTCGGATATCGTCCTGCTGCCTGAGCTCTGGGCCAGCGGTTACGACCTGGAGTACGCCGCTCAGCACGCAGCCCCTTTGGGGGAGGGCGCCTTCGCCCGGTCTGCGGAGCTGGCCTCCCGGTTTCGGGTCTGGCTGGCGGGCTCCTTGCTGGAGCGCGGCCAGGATGGCTCCTATTACAACACGGCCGCGATCTGGGACTCGTCCGGGGCGTTGCGCGGCGTGTATCGCAAGATCCACCTGTTTCGCCCCATGTCTGAGGACAAGTATCTGGCCGCCGGCGATCGGATGTCCCTTGTCGAGTCCCCCTGGGGTTCCCTCGCGATAGCCATATGCTATGATCTGCGTTTCCCCGAGATGTTCCGCCAATACGCTGTGGCCGGCGCCGGGCTGACTTTGGTCCCCGCCCAATGGCCGCGCGTTCGCGTCTCCCACTGGCAGATCCTGCTGCGCGCTCGCGCGATCGAGGATCAGATGTTCATCGCCGGGTGCAATCGGGTTGGCGCACAGGGCGAGGCCCTCTTCGGCGGCCGGTCGGCGGTGATCGGCCCCTGGGGGGAGGTGTTGACCGAGGGAGGCGAGGAAGAGGAGGTCTTGACGGCCGAGGTGGACCTGGATCAGGTGGAGCGGGCGCGCCGCAAGCTCCCGATCCTTCTCGACCGGCGGCCGGAGCTATATGGCCCCCTCGCGTGAGCCTGTGGGCTCCTTGATATGGCATGAAAAATCCCCGGCCTGGCTGCCAGGCCGGGGATTCTGGATCAAGAGCGCTGGTGAGACCGTCCGGAGCGCATCTACGGGACGAGAGGGCACACGTCGGCGGCCGTGAAGGTGGGGTTGGCGTACCCGTAATCGGCCAGGATCTCGTATGCCTCCGGGTGCGGCGTGGGGCCTGTGACGAAGGCGTTCACCGCCGCGCACGCGGCTGCCATGTCCTGCGTTGGCTGGTAGCTGGACCACCAGATATCGGCGATCTGCGCGTATACGGAGTCCGGGTACTCCGTTTGTAGGAGGTTGACGGTCGCCTCGGCGTTGTCCAAATCGCCCTGGTACCCGTAGGCCATAGCCAGGCGGAAGGCCGAGAAGCTTCGCAGCTCCTCCAGCTCGTTGGGGCGCACCCAGCACGCGATGAGCGTTGGGTCCTCCAGCGCCTTGCGGTACAGGTTGATGGCCTGGGCGAAGTTGTCCGATCGGCCGTTGAGGAATGCCTGGTTGGCGTCCAGCACCGTGTGGTAGAGGCAATCGGACGGATCATAGACCTTTTCGATCTGGACGTACGGGGCGCCATCGATGGAGGCCCATGTCTCGGTCCAGGCTCGCTGGGGCCCGGCCCCCACGGACCCGATCACGCCGCCGTGGACGACGATCTCCTTGCCGGAGCCCTCATCGGTCACGTCCTCCAGCCGTACCTCGGGGTACGCCATGGTCAGGGTCCCGTCCATCCAGTTCTGGAACTCCGCATCGACCCAGGACATCACGTAGACGGACCCGAAGCACGTATGGGCGCCGCAGGTCGTCTCCGTCCATACGATGTCCATGTTCCCATCCTCGTTGATGTCGGCCACGTCCAGGATCTTCACCTGACCGGCGGCGTTGGCTCGAAAGGCCACGGACCATCCGGCCGAGCGCAGCACGAGCAGATCTCCGGGAGGAGCGGTCATATCCGAGTTGGGCGTCGTCAGGGCGACGATGATCTCCTTCACCCCGTCCCCGGTGAGGTCCACCGCCCGTACCTGGTCTTTCCCTTTGGCGATGGCGCCGCATGTGGAGAGCCAGTCGCCCAGGGCCTGGGCATCGCCGTTCGCGTTGGCCAGGAACGCGACGATGGCCGCGTCATAGCCGGCGAGATCGGCCGGGCACGTGGTGGGAGGAGGCGTGGGAGTCGGGGTCTCCTCCGCCTGTGCTGCTCCGCCGGTGGGGATCCAGATGCGTTCGCCGCGATAGAGCCAGTAGAACCGGTGGATCGCTTGCGGGTTGGCCTGCTGTAGACGGCGCACGCTGATGCCCGTACGCTGCGAGATCGACGTCCACGAGTCGCCCCTTTGCACCGTGTACCAATATCCGGATTCCCCGCCCGGCCGGGGGATCCAGATGCGCTCGCCGCGATAGAGCCAGTGGAACCGGTGGATCGCTTGTGGGTTGGCCCGTTGGAGTTCGGCCACGCTGACGCCGGTGCGCGCAGCGATGGAGGTCCACGTGTCGCCTCGCCGGACGGTATACCAATACCCGTTCCCTTCCTGTGCGGAGGCGAGGGAGACGCTGAGGAGCAGGATCAACAACACCAGGGCGCCCATCGTCCCCCAGTGATGATGCCGGATAATGGCTCGTTTGATGAATCCCATGGCGATGCCCTCCTTACGAATCGCGAGGACGGTCTCGATGCTCCGTATCCAGAGGAGACCAGAGAGATGTGAGTACGGCCTGCTGCATTATACACCAGATCGCATTGACGCTCAATAGTCAGCGTGGTAGGATAGTGTATCCGGGGGATGGCAAATCTTGTGAGAGGGCCTGCCCCGTGATCGGGTGCGTCTGGGAGTATGTCTGAAAAACGCTGTTGCTTCTGCTGGGAGGAGGCCCGGAGGGGCGGAGCCCCTCCGGAAAAAGCTCTTCTTTTGCCCTCGACCTGTCCAGCCTCGACCTGGGTTCCGCGGAAAGGGCCGAGAAAGGCAAGTACAGGCCGGAAAGGTGGGATTTCCGTGGAGGGGAGGACCCCTCCACACCTCCCTCTGCGGAGCTGGTCGTTGAGGGAGCCTCCTCAGAACATCTTGCCGGTAAATTTTCAGACACGCTCTGAGCCGGCCGGGATCGCCGCCGGGGGTGGAGCGGGATAGGGATAGCGTAAGCCTGTTCCTCCTTGACTCCTGGGGCGAGCGCCCTTTCTCCAGCTTGCGGTTCAATGTGGCGTTGTCAGGGTGAAGCATCTCTCTGGGGGAAGCTCGGAATATGGAATCCATGGGACGTCCATCGCTTTCGCTGCCGCTTACGCAGGTGCTCTTCACCGTCCTGGACGTGGAGACCACCGGCTTGGATGTCAGCCTTGGGCATCGTCTGTGTGAGATCGCCCTCGTGCGCGGGCGGGTTGGGCAGGAGCCCGAGGAGTTCTCCCAATATGTCAACCCGGAGCGGCCGGTAGATCCTGGAGCCCGCGCGGTGCATGGGATCCCCGATACGGTCCTGTGGCGATCGCCGCGCTTCGCCGAGATCGCCCCATCCGTGCGAGATCTGGTGGAGGGCACTGTGATCGTCGCCCACAACGCCCCGTTCGACCTCGGCTTTCTGGCGGCCGAATGGAGGCGTCTGCGGTGGCCCGCGCCGGCCGTGCACATCGTCGATACGCTCTCCCTGGCGCGGCGCTGGTTGCGGCTCCCAAACAATCGGCTGGGTTCCGTCGCGCGGGCGTTGAGGGTCTCCGTCCGAGGAGCGCACAGCGCTCTGGGCGACGCCCGCATGACCTGGGGGGTCTTGCAAGCGCTGATTCGTTATCTACAGGGGTATGGATTCACCACTTTGGGCGATCTGATCAACGCGCAGGGCGGGCCCGTGGTCTGGCCTGGCACGATGTGGCAGAACCTGCCCGATCCGTTGCGGGAGGCGCTTCAGACCGGCCGCAGGCTCTGGTTGCGCTACCTGGGCCAGCGACGTGACCTGACCGAGCGATGGGTCGAGCCGCTGGATGTGAACGGCGGATATCTGATCGCCTATTGTCACCTGCGTGGAGAACAGCGTACGTTCCGGCTGGATCGGATCCTGGAGATGCGCCTTGAGGATAGAAACGCCTGACCGTTTGTGTCGCGCTCGATGGGGGCGGGCTCACGTATGAGTCCCCGCATTTTGGTCATCGATGACGATGACGATACCCACCTGTTCCTAAAGCTGACCCTGCAGCCCCACGGTCATCAGGTGATTGGCGCCCACAGCGTGACCCAGGGGCTGAACGCCGCCCGCCGGGAGAATCCGGACCTGATCGTGTTGGAGGCCGCGATCGAAAACGGGGCGGGGTTCGACCTGTGTCGCCGGCTGCGCCTGTTGCCTGGTGGGCGCGCACGCCCTATTCTGATCGTCTCCCGCCTGCGCGATCGAGAGGATCTGGTGCGGGGGCTGGAGCACGGCGCCAGCGCTTACCTGACCAAGCCGGCCGATCCAACGGAGCTGGTGGTCCGGGTCCACATGCTCCTGCGCTACGATCAGGCGCCTCGCCCTACCGTCATCTTGGTCGTGGGCGCCAAGGGGGGCGTGGGGGCGACCACCATCGCGGTAAACCTGGGCGTGGCCCTGGCGCGCCGCTGGCGGGAGAAGGTGGCCCTGATCGACGCTGAATTCCCCGGCGGCGATCCGGCCGTCCAGTTGGACCTGCGCCCAACCCACACCCTGGCCGATTTGGTCAGCTATGGGCAATCGGTGGACGTGGAGATGGTGGAGGGCGTGCTCCAGGAGCACAGCTCGGGTCTCCGGCTTCTCTCTGCCCCTATTGGGGTGTTGGACGAATTGCCACCACCCGATTTCCTGGTCCCGATCATCCACCTGATGTCCGGACACCAGACGTATGTGATCGTGGATATGCCCGCCTCCATGCGGGAACATGTGGAGGTGACGGCTCGGCTGGCCGATCATATCCTGGTGGTCGTGGTGCCGGAGTTAACCGCTTTATCGCGAGCCGGGATGTTGTTGGATTCCCTCACGAGGCGCCTGGATAGCGATGTGGAGACCCACCCGCAGTTTTGCCTGGTCCTGAATCAGGTCGGCCGTGGGGGAAGCATTCTGGTGGACGAGCTACCCGAGGATCTGAAAGCGTATCCCTCCGTGCGCATCCGTTATGATGCGCGCAGGGTGCTGGCGTCCATCAACGCGGGCGTGCCGCTCGTCCTACGCTCACCGCGCAGCGCGATCGCTCGCGAGCTCGTGCAACTGGCGCAGTCCTTGCGTCGCCCTGATCCGGCCGAGGAGCACTCGACGATATCCGATCGCATCAGGGCCGTGTTGGGCCGGTTCCATGTACCTCGACTGGGCGAGGATTGAAGCGCCCTGAGCCTTGTCAGGGCGATCCTCGCCGGGATTCCACGGCCGGGATAACTTTTGATTCCTATCCCTCGTTTGTTGAAATAAGGAAAAAGGGCGGGTGACCCATGGGTTCACGAGACTCCAAGATCATCACCACGTTGCGTCAGCGTCGCCAGATAGAGCGAGCGATCCAGGCCTTCACGGAGGCGGAAAGCGAGGAGGAGCTCATCGAGCGGGCGGCGGAGATCGCCAGGCAGGGCGAGGTCGTTCTCCCCGTCCTGCTGGCGTATCTGGGCGCGTCCGATCCTCAGCTGCGCGGCGGGTTGGCCCACATCGCTCGCCTGCTGCCGCGGGAGAAGGTCGTACCCGCCCTGCGGGCGGCAGCCCGGGATCGAACCCGCTCCGATCGAGAGCGGATGACCGCGATGACCATCCTGGAGCGCTACCTGGACGAGGAGCTGGGGCCCGATCTGTTCGAGGGGCTCGCCGATCCTGAGACGTTGGCGTTGGAGTCGCTGCAGGAGGTGTTGGCGGAGGTCCATGAGGATCCGCAGGTGCTCATCGAGTACCTGTCCCAGCTGGAGGAGGAGCCGGCGGAGACCGCCCTGATCATCGTGCGGGCGGCGCGACGTGTGGACCCGGCGGACGCCATCGAGCTGCTTCGCATGCTCTCCCTCGATCCCAGGCGGCGGGTCGCGCAGCAGGCCTTGCGCGAGTTGGGCAGCCTGCGGCTTCCGGCCGCCGTGACGGCCCTGCGGAGCCTGTTGCCGAACCTGCCCGCCACGCTGAAGCCTTTGGCGGAGCGCAGCCTGCGTAAGCTGCAGCTGAGTGGCGTCCGGGCTCCTGCGCCGGATACCTCGCAATGGCGGGCGCTGGTCAGCCCCCTGGACAGCGAGGGACGTCAGGCGCTCTGGTTCTTGCGCTCGTCCTCGGAGGAGACGGATCATCTGTTTATCGGGTTGTTGTTGAACGATCAGATGGGGATTCAGTATGCGTTGAAGGGCGAGGACCTGCCGTTCCCGCACCTGGCGGCTGATCCAGCCATCGGCACCGTTCATGTGGTGCGCATGCCCCAGTTGGGGACGTCGGCGCTGTTGTTGGAGGCATCTTTCGACGTGGGGCGTGCGATCCTGCTGGAGGCGATCTCACAGCATTTGGAGAAGGGACAGCCCTTGCCTATGCCCTATCGGTTTTACTGCGTGCATCTGTGGGCTGTGCCCTGGGCCCCGCCGGAGGAGCCAGAGGCGGAGGCGCCTCCCGATGACGCTTCCTGGTCTCTGGAGCGCGCCGCCGAGATGCTGAGGCATCCGGCGTTTCATGCCTGGGGGTTGCAGACCCCGTGGGTGTACGACGTGGCCGAATCGCTGCTTCAGGGCTCGTCCGACTGGCCGGCCGACGAGGAGTTCTCCACCGCGGCCCAGGGGATCGCGGCTCGGGCCTTTGAGGGGCAGATACCGGAGGAGCTAGCTGATCGGTTGCGGCGCATGAGTCGGTGGCTTCGTCTCGCGGGCGATGCGGAGACGGCCCGGTTGGCGCTCTGGACGGCCGCGCACCTTCGCGATGTCTCGCCCGCCTCCCATCCGTTCCTGCTCCGTTTGGCCGAGGCGGGCTTGCGGGCCGCCGTGCACAACCTGGCGAGGGGCATAGACCTGCGCCGCCTCTACACGATGTGAGGCTTGGCGATGCCTGGCGCGGGCATACACGTTGCCCGATGAGTGGCAGACGGTCGCTCGGCGTTGAGACCCATCCTGGGCTCGCAGATCCCGTTGCCCCTCTCACTTATCCGGGCGGATGCCGAAGCGGTACCCCACGCCCGGGGTGGTCACGATCGCCTGTTCGCTGAGCTTGGAGCGCAGCCTCCCCACGTAGATGTGGATGTAGTGGGTTGCGCCCTTGTACTCCGGTCCCCAGACTCGGGTCAGCAGCTCGTCATGGGAGAGGACGCGAGGGGCGTTGCTTGCCAGCTCGTAGAGAAGGTTGTATTCCGTGGGGGTCAGGTGGACCGGTTTGCCATTCCATTCGACCGCGTGCGTCTCGCCGCTGATGTGCAAGGGGCCCAGCGTGATGTCCCGATGGTTGGTGTGTTCCTTGATCGCCGAGGGCACGGAGCGACGGAGGACGGCGCGCACGCGGGCCAGGAGCTCCTGTACGCCGAAAGGCTTCGTGAGATAGTCATCCGCCCCCAGGTAGAGCGCCTGGACCTTGCCATCCTCATCACCGCGGGCGCTGAGGACGACGATGGGCACGACCGAATCCTCGCGAATGCGTCGGCATACGGCCCACCCATCCAGGCGAGGCATCATCAGGTCGAGGATGATCAGGTCGGGCTCCTGGGATGTGAATTGCTCCAGCGCCTCTATGCCATCTTGGGCTTGGATCACCCGGAACCCTCGCCGGGTGAGGTTGACCTCCAGAAATCTCAGAAGGTAGGGATCGTCATCGACGGTTAAAATCGTGAGATCGTTCATATGTCCACCTCGTTCGCCTCGGCGTCATGGACGATGGGCAAGGTAAATTTGAAGGTGCTGCCCTTTTGCGGCTCACTTTCGACCCAGATCCGACCACCGTGTGCCTCGATGATCCCCCGGCAGATGGCCAGGCCCAACCCGGTGCCCGGCTGATTCTGGTCCTCCGGTATCCGGAAGAACTCCTCAAAGATACGCTTGTGGAATTCCTGCGCGATGCCGACCCCCTGATCGGAGACGCTGACGGTCATCCAGTCCGTGTCGGCGGTCGCGCCGATCGCGATGGTGCTCCCGGCGGGGGAGTATTTGGCCGCGTTCTCGACCAGGTTGGAGAGCACCTGCCCAATGCGTTGGCGGTCCGCGAAAACCCTCGGCAGATCGGGCGGGAGGGTCACCTGCAATTGATGGGATTTGGCCAGCATATGAAGGCGCTCCATGACGTCCTCCAGGATCGCCTCCAGCGGACACGGCACCGGCTTCACCTCCAGGGTGCCGGATTCCAGACGCGACATATCCAGCAGTTGGTCGATCAGCTCGGATAGCTTATCGCTCTCGTATTCGATGATGGACAGGAACTCCCGTTGGGAGGCCCTGTCCCATTCGACGTCGTCTTGCAGCAGGGTGGAGGCGAATCCCTTGATCGAGGCCAGCGGGGAGCGTAGCTCGTGCGAGATCATCGCCAGGAAGGCGCTCTTCAGGCGATCGGCCTCCTGGGCGCGCTCCAGGGCCGCTTGTAGCTCCTTGGTCTGGGCTGCCACTTTCGCCTCCAACACGGCGGAGTGGCGTTGGAGCGTGTTGTAAAGGCGCGCGTTGTGGATGGCCACGGCGGCGTGATTCGCGAACGCCTGTACCAGCTTCGCCTCCTGGGGATGAAATCCGTCCTCTCCCGACCGGCAGACCTCGATGCACCCGATGACCTCCCCTTGCACCACCAGCGGGGCCTTCACCTGCGCGTGATTGGGGCAGGGGGACTCCGGCGCTCCTCGATCCCAGGAGCAGATGTGTGCCCTGTCCACGGTCATGTGGAGGCTCCCCTGCTGCCAATCCTCCTGTTGCATGTCCACACACGCGCGAATGCCGATCAGGTCTTCCAGGTAGGGGCAGCCTCGCGCGGCCACCGTGTATGTCTCATCCTCCTCCATCAGCATGATCAGCGCCCCATGATGATGGACGACGGCCGCCAGCCGCTCCAGGATCAGATCGAGCACCTGATGCAGATCGCGCACCTGGGCGATGGTGGCAGCGATCTCATTCAGTGCCTCCAGCTGCGTCTGTCGCGCTTCCATCTCCGCGAAGAGCCGGGCGTTCGTGATCGCGATGGCCACGTGATTGGCCAACAGGATCAAGGTCTCCCGCTCCGTCTCGGAGTATATGCGGCCCGCTTCGTCGCTGAAGGCCAGCACGCCGATGGGATCCTGGCCCACCAGCAGCGGCACGAACAGGAAGGACCAGTCGGCGACCTCCTCCAGCCCGGGGTACGGGGTGTAGTAGGGTTCATCCCCCAGACGAGGGGTCATGATGGGACGTCGGGTTCGGAACGCGATCGGCAGGACCCCTTGGTTCAGGGGGAAGCGCATGGTGTGTAAGGGGAGGTCCCCCTGATACCCCTGTACCGCCTTCACGACCAGCTCGTTGTGCTCGGGGTCGTACAGGAGGAGCACCGTGCGAGGCACATGGGCCAGCTCGGAGGCGTATCGGGCGATCTGGGTCGCCAGCAAGTCCCAGTCCAGGGTCGCGCTGAGCTGGGTGCTCATCTGCACCAGGGTCTGGAGTTGGTGCGCCCGACGTTCCATCTCCTGGCGCAGGCGTGCATTGTAGATGGCGATGGCCGCATGGCTGGCGAAGGTGCTCAGCAGTTCCACGTCGGCGGACCGGAATGGCCTGGCCCGTGCCCGCACGACGAGCAAAGCGCCCAGCTTCTGCCCGCGATGGATCAGGGACACGCAGAGGAGGGGGTGGTCCGTCTCCTCCAGGGCTTTCAGGGGAGAGAAACGCCCAGATTTCCTCGCCTTGACTGGGCTGATGATCGTATCCCCTGTGTTCGCCACGTATTTGACGATCTCTTCAGCGAGAACGGGATCCAGCAGGGAGGAGGTGGTGGATGCGTTGGCCACGATGGCTCGCGTTTCGGCCTGGCCGTCCCCGTTCAGGTAGAGCGCGCTCTCCTCCGCCTGTAGCAGCCGGGCCGCGGCGTCGACCACGGCCTGTAACAGCTTGTCCAGGTCCTGCTCCGTGTTCAGTCGCTGTGCCAGGCGGCCGATGGTCGCCAACCGATCGGCACGCGCCTGGGCATCCTGAGCCAGGCGCGCGTTTTGGATGCCCGTGCCCATCTGTTGGCCGATGGTGGCGAGCAGGGAGAGATCCTTGGGGTTGAATCGTCGGTCGGAGAGGTAACCGATGGCGATGGTGCCTATGGGGCGTCCTTGCGCGATCAGCGGGACGATGAGGGCGGCACGTGGAATGCCGTCTTTGATCTGATCCTGCTGGGAGACGAGGCCGGATTGCTGGGGGAGGTTCTCGATGAAAAGGGGCTCTCCCGTCCGCAACACGCGGGCGTGAAGGCTGTTCGGATGCTCGGCTGGGATCTCTCGGAACGCCTGGACGAAATCCGCCGGATGGCCATGATGGGCCAGCATGCGTAGCGTGCGGGTCTCATCGTCCAGGACGAACACAACGCCCGCTTCGGCGTCAAACGCCTGGACGACCGTCTTCAGCACCGCTTGGGCCAGCTCGGAGGGCTTCAGGGAGAAGGCGGTGATCCTGGCCGTTTGCATCAAGGCAGTTAAGGCATGGGAGCGTTGTCCTTGGGTGGTTCCTTGGTGCTTCACTTGGGGGATCTCAGCCGGCACAGGCCCTTGTCCTCCTCAGCAACCGTTCTGTATCCTTGCGATTCTCTGATCGACATAAGGCGGAAGTTTATCGATATTATAACACAACTTGCTGATCTGGTGAGTATGCGCCTCGGCGTGGATGCACTATCTGCGCCTCTCCAGGTCGGACGCTTTTGAACCCGGCCAACGAGAGCTGCGCCGTCGGGTTTCCGGGTCAGACGCTCTCCTTTCGGCTCACGACGAAGGGCAGAGCTATCTTACTTTCACTCTCATGATAATATGGAAACCAAAATATCGTAACATAAAATCTGCTTGCTAGGGCTTACAACCTACTGACAACGGCGGCGCGTCCATGGATGAGATGGGCTGCGGCCTGTGAAGGGTCCAGAGGCGTATCTGGGAATCGAGCAGTCCGTGATGCCTTCCCTGCGTGAGTGGAGCTTCCATGCGCCACCCGCGGTGGTGTGAAGGCCGCCGCTGCTGCGTTTCGCTTGTTCGCGTGCTCAGGGGCCCAACGGGACCCCAAAGAGGTTTCCTGGAAATGCGCTAAGCGTGAGATCTGCGGTGTCGATGGAGGAGGGATGCTTGTAGACGGTGTCGTCGTCGCATGATCTCCAGCACACGGGGCATGGCAAAGTTGTAAAAGCGATAGCCGGCCTGCGATACGGGATAGTCCCACGCGCCGATCCAGGCGGTGAATCGGCCTCCGAAGCCGGCCTTGAATCGATAGACGCCCCACATGGGATCGCTCTTTTCCAAGACGTCCGGCGCTCCCCAAAGATCGTATGTGGTACACCCCTGGGCGCGTGCCCAGCGGATGGCCTCCCACTGAAGCAGATGGTTGGGCATGCGGCGTCGCTCCCGGTGGGAGGAGGCCCCATAGAAGTACCAGGCGGTCGGACCGAATCGCAACAGGAAGATCCCGGCGATGGGCTGAGCTTCTACCTCCGCCAGCAGGAGATGGCCCTGTCCGGCCTCCAGAAACCGCTGCCACACGAACCGATAGTAAGGGAAGGGGCGGATCAGGAACCCGTCGCGCTGGCTGGTCTCCGCGTACAGGGCGTAGAAGGTGCCCAGATCGGCCGGGGTGCCCGCGCGCACGGTGACCCCTCGCCGTTGGGCCAGCCGGATATTATACCGCCATTTGGACTTCATCGCCAGCAGCAACGCCTCCTCGTCGGGGCGTAAATCGATGAGCAGGGTGTTCCGGAACTGGATCTGCTCGGCGGAGGGGCGCCACCCGCGCGCTTTCAGGAGCCTGCGCACCTCCTCTCCGGCGGGCGTGTCGGCGGGCACGTCCGGGTCGATCTTGACGAAGAGCACCCGTTGTCGTCGGGCCTCCGCTTCCAGGGCCTCCAGGGCTGCCTGGACGGCTTGCGGGTCCTCCCAATTCAGGGTTGGGCCTTTGGGCACATAGGCGATGCGGAAGGGAAGGCGGTTGAGGGCGCGAACCAGTAGCGCGATGGCCGCTACAGGCGCCTCCTCGTTCGTGACCAGGAGCCGGTGGACCTGCCATCCCGTCTGGGTCTTGCACTCACCCCACAGCCAGCTCTGCAGGACGTGCGGCCGCGGCCATTGCAGGAGCGCCTCATCCCAGGCCTGAGGCTCGTCGATTCGCCGCACCGCGATCATGCTTCCCTCCGGCGTAGACGTCTGCCCACCCGATAGAGCGCGTATCCCGGACGGGAGAGCGGCTTTTCCCATGCGCCCATGAAGCGCACGATGCGCCCGCCGAACCCCTGCTTGAACCGGTAGACGCCCCACAGCCCGCCCCTCCGACCGACGTCGGAGGATGTGAACACCTCGGGGTTTCGGCCCACCTCGTCCGGGATGCCCCACAGATCGTACAGGCGACAGCCGCGGTCCCTGGCCCAACGCATGGCCGCCCATTGCAGCGCGTGGTTGGGCATGAGGTTTCGGCCCTGGCTGGCCGACGCCCCCCAGAAATACCACGCCCGGTCGCCGTGGGCGAGGACGACGATGGCGGCCAGCAGGTGCTCTTGGTGTTCGGCCAGCAGCCATGCGGCCTGTCCCGTGGGGGTGAAGAGGTCGTAGGCGGCCTCGTAATACGCGGCCGTGTGGATCCCGAAACCGTCTCGTCGGGCCGTCTCCTGCATGAGCGCGTACACGGCGGGAAGATCTTCCCGGGTGCCCGCGCGCACGGTGACCCCCTTCCGGGCGGAAAGGCGTATGTTGTATCGCCACTTGGACTTCATGCGGGCCAGCATCGCGTCGTCGTCATCGAGCTCGATCACGATGGTACTGCGGGGTTGGATGGGCTGGGGGGCCGGCCGCCACCCCCCTGCGCTCAGCGATGAGGCGGCCTCAGACCCATCCGGAAGATCTGGCTCCATCAGGAGCACGGCCGCGTGGGAGCGCCGCGCCATGGCCTCAAGGGCCCGCCATAGGGCGTGAACCTGATCGGGGCGTCCCCAGTCCACGATCGGCCCCTTGGGAATGTAGGCCAGCGTCTGTCCCCAGGGAAGCCGTCGGAACAGGATCTGGGCGCCGGCTGTGATCTCATCGCCATCGACCAGGGCCACGCGATGAACCCGCCAGCCGAAGCGGGCCTTGAGTTCGCCCCACAGGCGATGTTGCAGGATGTGCGCGTCCTTCCTGCGGGTAAGCCAGGCGTCCCATCTCTCATCGGGTAGATTCGCATCCAGGGTGGAAAGGGTCGTGGTCATGACGCGGGGAATTATACCATGGCTATGGCCTCTCGAGCGAACGGCGGAAGCGGGATGTGCGATCGTATGTCGGGATGAGCCCCTCACCCGCTTGATCGGGAGGTGGTATAATACCTTGCAATCGGCCATCCGCTCGCGAAACGTGCGCCACATCGAGCCAGGTTCAGCAAGGAGACGTCACCATGACCCTCGAGTCATCCCCCAGGATCCTCGTCCTGTTGCGTCCCAGCCTGTACGATCTGCTCTTCCCGTCGGAGGCGGATCGGGTGCTGCGTGGGCTGGGGCGCGTGGTCTTCCATGATGAGGAGCGCGATCTCTCATCGGGTGAGCTGGCCCGTCGACTCCCCGGCTTTGATGTCGTCATCACCGGCTGGGGGACGCCGCCGTTCACCGACGAGGTGCTGGCCGCGGCCGACCGACTGCGACTGATCGCTCACTCCGCCGGCTCCGTCAAGCACATGCTCCCGCCGGCCGTCTTCGAACGGGGCATCGCCGTCACCCACGCGGCCTCGGCCATCGCCCCCGCCGTGGCCGAGATGTCCCTGCTTCTGGTGCTCCTCCTCCTTCGCCGGGTGCATCAGCTGGATCGGATGCTGAAGGCGGGTGGGGAGTGGGCGGAGGCCAAGGCGCTGGGCATGGGGCGGGAGATCGCTGGCCTGCGCGTGGGCGTGATCGGCGCGGGGTACACCGGCCGCAACTTGATCCGGATGCTCCGCGCGCTGGACGCCGAGGTGTGGGTGTATGATCCTTACCTCAGCGAGGAGCAGGCGGCGGAGCTGGGCGTGTGCAAGGTGGCGTTGGATGAGCTTCTTCAAGGTTGCCCCGTGGTGTCGTTGCAGGCGCCCTCCACCCAGGAGACTCACCACATGATCGGCGCGCGGGAGCTGAGCCTGCTTCAGGATGGCGCCATCCTCATCAACACCGCCCGATCGTGGCTGGTCGATCAGGAGGCGCTGCTGGCCGAGCTGCGGACGGGGAGGATCCAGGCCGCACTGGACGTGTTCGATCAGGAGCCATTGCCACCCGATCACCCGTTCCGGACGTTGGACAATGTCTTCCTGACGCCCCACGTCGCGGGAGCGACCATCCAGGCTCGCCATCGGCAGGGGTGGACAGTGGTCGAGGAGGTGCGGCGCTTTCTGCGAGGGGAGCCGCTTCGGTATCCGGTCACGCGTGAAAAGCTGGACATCATGGCGTAGGGAAGGGGCGATCTCATGGAGAGGATTCCCATCGCGTTCATCGGCGCGGGAGGGTTTGCCAACCGGGTGCATTATCCCTCCCTATCTGAGATGCCCGACGTGCGGCTGGTGGCCGTGTGCGATCTGGTCGCGGAGAAGGCCCAGGAGACGGCCGCCCGCTATGGCATCCCCCGGTGGTACACAGACTACCGTGAGATGCTGGCCCGTGAGGAGGTGGAGGCCGTCTACGTCATCATGCCTCCTATGGGGCTGAGGCCGATCGTCGTGGACTGTCTGCGAGCGGGGAAACATGTGTTCATCGAGAAGCCGCCGGGATATCGGCTGGAGGACATCCGGGAGATGGCCCGGGTGGCCGCGGAGGAGGATCGCCTGGCCATGTTCGGCGTCAACCGCCGTTGGGCGCCCGTGGTGGTGGAGGCGCGCCGCCGCGTCCTAGAGCGCGGCCCGGCCACGTTGGTGATCGGCGAGTTCCACAAACATCATCTGGGGGATCGCCCATACTATGACTCCGAGAGCTGGCTGCGGATGGATACCATCCATACCGTGGACACGATTCAGTTCCTGGGCGGCCGGGTGGAGCGGCTCATAGTCAACGCGCGTCGCCTTTACGACTCGGCGGCGACGAACAACTACACGGCCCTCTTCTCCTTCGACACGGGCGGCTGCGGCGTCCTGTGCGCCAACTACGCCTCGGGCGCGCGCGTCGAGCGGTTTGAGATGCACGGCCGGGGCATCGCCGCCTATATCAGGGCGCCGCAGGTGGCGCGCATTTATCGCGACGGCAACCTGGAGCCGGAGGTCCTGGACGGCCCCACGCTGGCCCAAAGCAACGCCTTCCATCACACCTATGGATACTTCCAGGAGAGTCGTCATTTCATCGGGTGCATCCGGGAGGGGCGGCAGCCGGATACCAACTTCGCCTATGGGGTCGAGCTGATGGAGCTGCTATACGCCATCGATCGGGGAGGGACGATTTGAGCGAAAGGGATTCCGATGTTCGCGTGTTGGAGGTGGAGCCCTTCTTTTCCAGGGAGAGGGCTCGCGAGCCGTTGAAGTTCGGCGCGGTGGTCATGGCGGAGGTGACCTACTGCCAGGTGCGCGCTCGCGTGGAGAATCGGCGCGGCCGGGTGGCCGACGGCTGGGGCGCCATCTTCCTGGCCGACTTCTGGGCGTTCCCGACGCCGCGGGTGGAGCATCCGGTGCGAGACCAGGCCATGCGCCGGATGACGGAGCGGTTCTGCCGTCGAGTCGCCGACCACAAAGGGTTCGCCCATCCCGTCGACATCTTCCTGGCCCTGGAGGGCGACCTGCGGACCATCGCGGCCGAGGTGTCCCAGGAGATGGCCCTGGCCGAGCCGCTGCCCTTCCTGGCCGCGCTGGTGTGCGCCTCCCCGGTGGATGCCGCCATCCACGACGCGTTCGGCGTGGTCAACGGCATCTCGACCTACGAGGGCTATGGGCCGGAGTTCATGGCGCACGACCTCAGCGCGTACCTGGGGCCGGACTTCCGCGGCCGCTATCTATCCGACTTCATCCGGCCGCAATACGCTCCGGAGATCCCCGTCTTCCACCTGGTGGGGGGCCTGGACAAGCTGCGGGAGTCGGAGGTGCCGCCGGACGCGCCGCAGGACGGGCTGCCCAACTCCCTGGATCGCTGGATCGAGCGGGATGAGTTGAAGTGCCTGAAGGTCAAGCTGCGTGGGAACGACCTGGACTGGGATCTGGATCGGATCCTGGACGTCTACCGGGTGGCCCGGGAGGTGCAGACGCGTCAAGGACGGGATGAGCTGTACCTGTCCGTCGACACCAACGAGCAGTGCGAGAGCCCGGCCTACATGGTCGAGCTGCTCCACCGGCTGCGGGAGGCATCGCCCGGGGCGTATGACGCGCTGCTGTGCGTGGAGCAGCCCACCGAGCGGGACCTGCGGGCCCATCGCTTCGACATGCGGGAGCTGGCCACGCTGAAGCCGGTGATCGTGGACGAGAGCCTGACGGGATTGGAGGACATGGATCTGGCGTTGGATCTGGGGTGGTCGGGCGTGGCACTGAAAACGTGCAAGTGCCACAGCATGGCGCTGCTGGTGGCCGCCCGGGCGGAAGCGCTGGGAGTCCCGTACACGGTTCAGGACCTGACGAACCCCGGGCTGGCGTTGATCCACTCGGTGGGGCTGGCCGCCCGGCTGCATCCCCTTATGGGTGTGGAGGCCAACTCTCGACAGTACTTCCCGGCCACATCGGAGCCGGAGGCCGCCGTTCATCCCAACGTCTTCTCTCGGCGGAGCGGCGTGGCCCGGACCGAGACCCTGCGCGGCCCTGGGCTGGGCTATCAGATCGAGCGGATTGACCGGCCCATCTTTCGATCGCAATGATGGATTACGGAGGACGATGAACGGACGACGAAGGAGAAATGACGGGGGCCTATGAGGACCCTACCCCTCGTTCATCGTCTGTTGTCAACGAAGGGGACAACCGTGCGACTTGCGGCAAGGAAGGGGATATCCTCCGTGGAGGCGAAGTGTTCATGAAGCTCATGATGTTTTCCAAGCATCTGCAATCCATGTCCGTCGCCGAGGCGGGACGGGTGATTCGGGACCTGGGCTTCGAGGGGGTGGACCTGACGGTGCGGCCGGGCGGACATGTGCTGCCCGAGAACGTGCGGGCCGATCTGCCCACGGCCGTGCAGACGCTGGCCGATCTGGGGCTTCAGGTGCCGCTGATCACGACGGCCGTCACGGCGGCGGACGAGCCGTACGCCGTCGATATCTTCGAGACGGCGGCCGAGGCCGGCGTGCCCGAGATCAAGCTGGGATACTGGCGCTATGAGAGCTTCGGCACCTTCCGCCGGGCGATGGACGAGGTGGCCCACCGGCTGGATGGCATCGAGGAGCTGGCCCGACGCACCGGCGTGCGGGCCAACATCCACACGCACTCCGGCGACTACATGTCGGCCAGTCCTTTCATCATCTGGCACTGGATCAGGGACCGGGATCCGGCCGCCATCGGCGCTTACGTGGACGCGGGGCATATCGTCGTGGAGGGCGGTGTGTCCACATGGAAGATGGCCCTTGACCTGCTGCGCGATCGGATCACGTTGCTGGCGGTGAAGGACATGGAGTGGCGGCAGGTGGACGATCCTGTCCTGGGGAAGAGGCGGTGGGTCACGAGGTTGGTGCCGCTGAACCGGGGCGTGGTGCCGTGGCCCGAGCTGTTCGCCTGCCTGCGAGAGATCGGCTTCGATGGCTGGATCTCGGTGCATAGCGAATATCAGGGCGGCCATTCCTGGCGGAGCCTGACCGTAGAGGAGCTCATCGAACAGACGCGAGAGGATTTGGCGTATCTGCGCTGGGCGATGGGCGGATAGGGGGCGACTTCTGGTCCGATTCCTGTGGCATCCAGTCCCGGGCGTGTCGCTTACATGGATGCCCGTGAGGGCGGAGGGCCCAGCCCCTGCTGGCTTGGATGTACGACCGATTCCCAAAGGTTCTTGTCAAGGGATATCGATACGTGTATACTGGCCCGCGATCGTGACTGTATTGTGATGGAGATATCCGGGTGAGGCGGGGCATTGTTCTTTGACGAGGCGCGTATCTACGTGAAGGGTGGAGACGGCGGAAACGGCTGCGTGTCGTTCCGCCGTGAAAAATATGTGCCGCTGGGCGGGCCCAATGGTGGCAATGGCGGGCGCGGCGGGAACGTCTACCTGGTGGTCGATCCCTCCCTGAACACGTTGGTCCATTTCCGGAGGAAGATCCACTTCAAGGCGGAGAAGGGGGGGAACGGGCGCGGCAAAGAGCAACATGGCCGTAAAGGGGCCGACTTGTTCGTCCCGGTGCCGCCTGGGACGGTCGTCTATGACGATGAGACTGGGGAGCTGCTGGCGGATCTGGTAGAGCCCGGCCAGAAGGCGTTGGTCGCCCGCGGCGGCCGGGGCGGGCGTGGCAACGCGGCCTTTAAGAGCCCCACGAACCAGGCCCCGCGCATCGCGGAGCGGGGTGAGCCGGGGGAGGAGCGGTGGCTGCGCCTGGAGCTCAAGCTCATCGCCGACGTGGGTCTCATTGGGGTGCCCAACGCCGGAAAGTCCACGTTGCTGGCTCGCGTGACGGCGGCCAAGCCTAAGATCGCCGATTACCCCTTCACGACGTTGCAGCCCAACCTGGGCGTCGTCCAGATCGATCATCGCGACTTCGTGATGGCCGATATCCCAGGGCTCATCGAGGGAGCGCACAGCGGCGCGGGGCTGGGAGATCAGTTCCTGCGTCATGTCGAGCGCTGTCGAGTGTTGATCCACCTCCTGAACGGCCTCAGCCCGGATCCCGTCGGCGATTGGGAGGCCATCAACCAGGAGCTGGAGCTCTTCAATCCTCGTTTGGCGGCGAAACCCCAGATCGTGGCCTTCAATAAGATGGACCTGCCGGAGGTGCGGGAGCGCTGGCCCGAGGTCCGTCAGGCGTTGTTGGACCGGGGCGTCGAGGACCCGATGGCCATCTCCGCCGCCACCGGTGAGGGCGTCCCCGCCCTGCTGCAGCGCGTCCTGAGTCTGCTCGATCGCCTGCCTAAGGAGCCGGAGGCCGTCGCCGAGGAGCTTCGGGTGTTCCGGCCGGAGCCGGACGAGGCGGAGTTCACCATCGAGCGAGACGGGGACGTCTGGCGGGTCAAGGGCAAACGGGTCGAGCGCGCCGCTGCCATGACGAATTGGGAATATTACGAGGCCGTGCAACGGTTCCAGCGCATTCTGGAGGCGATGGGGGTGACCCAGGCGCTGGAGGAGGCGGGAGTGCAGGACGGCGATACGGTGATCATCGGTGATACAGAGCTGGTGTGGGGCGACCAGGAGGCATGATGCGTATCGGGATTCTGGGGGGGACGTTTGATCCTCCTCATATCGGACATCTCATCCTGGCGGAGGAGGCCTGGTCGCAGTTGAATCTGGATCGGGTGCTCCTGGTGCCGGCCGGCGATCCTCCTCACAAGCGGGGACAGCCTCTCTCCCCCGCGTTCCACCGTGTGCGCATGGTGGAGCTGGCTATTGCGGACAACCCGCATCTGGAGCTTTCCCGGGTCGATGTCGATCGACCGGGCCCGCATTACACCATCGACATGGTGCATATCCTGCGTCGGCAGTTCGCGAACGATGAAGTGGAGTTGTTCTTCCTGATGGGGCTGGATTCTCTGGCGGATCTGCCTCATTGGCACCGCGCGGCCGATCTGGTCGCCACCTGTCACCTCGTCGCCCTCAGCCGTCCCTATGTCTCCCTGGACTGGGAGCATCTGGAGCGCGCGCTGCCGGGCATCCGCCAGCGGGTGATCCTGCTGGATATGCCCGAGCTGGAGATCGCCTCGCATATCTTGCAGCAGCGTGTGCGGCAGGGGCGTCCGATCCGCTATCAAGTGGTGCCGGCGGTGGAGGAATACATCTATCGCCATCACCTGTATCGTCCTTCCCCGGCTCCGACGGCCGCTGCCCCCGAATCCTGTCGGGCCTCGGCTGGATCTTAGAGGGGAGCCGTAGCTGAGGGTGTGTCTGAGGAATGCCGTCGCTTCTGCTGTGGGGAGCCCCTCCGGAAAAGGTCCTTCTTCTGCCTTCGACCTGCCCAGCCTCGGCCTGGGCCCTTCGGGATGGGCCGAGAGAGGCAGGTACAGGCCGGAAAAGTGGGATTTCCGTGAAGGGGGGACCCCTCCGCACCTCCCCCTGTGGAGCGGGTCGTTGAGGGAGACCCTCCGGCACCTCTTATTGGAAGTTTTCGGACACGCTCTGAGCCTAAGCGGTCGTCGGCGCAGGGTCAGAGATTATGTCGGGGGAAGGGGGACGATTCGCTCCCCTTTCCCCGGGTAGTGGGGCTTCCATGCCCCACCTGCGGCGGCATGGAAGCCATCGCTGCCGAATGATTTGAATCTGGATCGTGTCGAGGAGCTTATGGATCTGTCTTCTGACCAAATCGCTGCGGTTCGCGCCGATGTGGAGCGCGCGGCCGAGTCCATGATCCATTTCCTACGGGCGATCTGCGCCATCCCATCCTATGATGGGAAGATCGGCCCCGTCGGGGAGCGTTGCGCGCAGGAGATGCGCAAGCTGGGTTTCGATGAGGTGCGCTTCGATCGTATGGGGAATATCCTGGGCCGCATCGGGGATGGGCCGCGCGTCCTCCTGTACGATAGTCACATCGATACGGTGGGCATCGGCGATCCGGACGCGTGGGAGTGGGATCCATTCCAGGGCAAGGTCGAGGATGGCATCCTGTTCGCCCGCGGCGCAAGCGATGAGAAAGGCTCCACGCCGGGCATGATCTACGGGCTGGCCATCGCACGGGATCGTGGGTTGCTTCAGGGCTGGACGGTGTACTACTTCGGCAACATGGAGGAGTGGTGTGATGGGATCGCCCCCAACGCCCTGGTGGAGGTGGAGGGCATTCGCCCCGACTACGTGGTGATCGGCGAGCCGACGAACATGCGGGTGTACCGGGGGCACAAGGGGCGGGTCGAGATGAAGGTGGTGGCCAAGGGACGCAGCGCGCACGCGGCCTCCAACCATCTGGGGGACAACGCCATCTACAAGATGCTGCCGGTCATTGAGGCCATCCGGGACATGGAGCCATCCCTGGGAGATGATCCGTTCCTGGGGCATGGCAAGATCACCGTCACCGACATGCGCGTGCGCACGCCATCCATCAACGCCGTCCCTGACGAATGCACGATCTTCATCGATCGACGCCTGACCCTGGGGGAGAGTAAGGAGGCCGCGCTGGATCAGGTGCGTCGGCATATCCCCCCCGGCTCCGAGATCACCGTGGAGATCCTACAATACGCCGAGCCCTCGTACACGGGGTTCGTCTTTCCGGTGGAGAAGTACTTCCCCGCCTGGGTGTTGGAGGATGATCATCCACTGGTGCGAGCGGGCCAGGTGGTGCGTCGGGCCATCGGATTGCCGGACGCGCCGGCGGGCAAGTGGGATTTCAGCACGAACGGGATCTATTGGATGGGGAAGGCGGGCATCCCCAGCATCGGGTTCGGCCCCGGCAATGAGGTTCACGCACATACTGTCTTGGATCAGGTCCCCCTGGCCGACGTGGTTCAGTCGGCCGCTTTCTACGCGCTGTTGCCCGCCGCGTTAGGGGATGTTGCCTCCTGATGGCGGGCGACCTGTATCGCGCCGGATCCGATAGGCTCCCTCGTCAAAGGAGACGAAAGTGAGCGTTTCCCGAGTATCGAATGGACGTAAGATCGCCGTAGTCGCCGTGGGGGGCAACTCCCTCATCAAAGACCCCGCGCATCCCGAGGTTCCCCACCAGTGGGATGCGGTTCGGGAGACCTGCACCCATGTGGCGGAGATGGTGGAGCAGGGATGGGATCTGGCCATCACCCACGGGAACGGGCCGCAGGTGGGCTTCATCCTGCGCCGGAACGAGTTGGCCGCTCATGAGGTGCATCAGACCCCCATGGACCTCATCAACGCCGATACCCAGGGTTCCATCGGCTACATGCTTCAGCAGGCGTTGAGCAACGAGATGCATCGCCGGGGGATCCGCAAGCAGGCGGTGACCGTGATCACCCAGACCCTGGTCGATGCCCAAGACCCCGCCTTTCGGCATCCCACCAAGCCCATCGGCGCCTTCCTGGATGAGGCGCAGGCACGCGCGCTGGAGGCGGAGGGTTGGTCGGTGATCGAGGACGCGGGGCGCGGCTGGCGACGCGTGGTGGCCTCGCCGAAGCCTCGACAGATCCTCGAGTTGGAGATCGTCACCCGTCTTCTGAAGGATGGTTACATCGTGATCGCGGTGGGGGGCGGGGGGATCCCCGTGGTGCGCAACCGGAAGGGAGAGCTGCGCGGTGTGATGGCCGTGGTGGATAAGGACCTGGCCACGGCGCTGTTGGCCATCGGCCTGCGGGCCGACCTCTTCCTGATCTCCACGGCGGTGGAGAAGGTGGCGCTGAATTATCGTCAACCTGACCAGGTGGACCTGGATCGCATGACGCTCTCGGAGGCGAAGCGATATCTGGCCGAGGGACACTTCGCCCCGGGCAGCATGCGCCCCAAGATCGAGGCCGTGATCCACTATCTGGAGGCGGGCGGACCGCGTGCCATCATCACGAATCCGGAGAACATCGCCCGGGCCCTGCAAGGGGAGACGGGCACCCACATCGTGCCGGATTGAGACGCTCATGGAGGGAGGCGTGGATCACCTGACGGGCTGGCGATGCAGCCTCTGCGGGACGGAGTACGCGCCGGAGGAGGTGACGTACACCTGCCCGGCCTGTGGCGACGCGGGGATCCTGGACGCCCTGTATGATTACGTCGCGATCGCCCGGGAGATCACCCCGGGCGCGATCCGGACCCAGGGCGGCGCCGATCATTGGCGTTATCGCCCCCTGCTGCCGCTGCCCGATGGAGCGCCGCTTCCGCCGCTTCAGGTGGGGTGGACTCCCCTGTATCCGGCGCCCCGTCTGGCGCGAGAGGTGGGGGTCCGCGCCCTGTGGGTGAAGGACGACGGGCGTAACCCCACGGGCTCGCTGAAGGATCGGGCCAGTGCGCTGGTTCTGGCCATTGCGGCGGGGCGCGGCGAGGCCATCGTCACGACGGCTTCCACGGGCAACGCGGCCGCGGCCCTGGCCGGCTTGGCCGCCTCCACCGGCCAGCGGGCGGTCATCTTCGTGCCGGCGGCCGCACCGCCGGCCAAGATCGCCCAGCTGATGGCGTATGAGGCTCGCGTGTTGCTGGTCCGCGGGAACTACGACGCGGCGTACGATCTGTGCCTGGAGGCCGCCCGGGCCTTCGGCTGGTATTGCCGCAACACGGCCTACAATCCCTACACGGCGGAGGGGAAGAAGACGGTGGCCTTCGAGGTCGCTGAGCAGCTTGGCTGGCGCGCCCCTGAGTGGATCGTGGTGCCTGTGGGGGATGGGAATATCATCACCGGGGTGCATCGGGGCCTCCAGGACCTGATGGCCCTGGGCTGGATCGACCGGATGCCTCGCTTGCTGGCGGTGCAGGCGGAGGGCTCAGCGGCCGTGTGTCGTGCGTGGGCGGCCGGGCGAGATCGAGTCGAACCGGTCCGGGCTCACACGGTGGCGGACTCCATCGCGGCCGATCTCCCCCGGGATGGTGTGCGGGCCCTGCGCGCCGTACGCCAGACGGATGGCGCCTGTGTGGCGGTGTCTGACGACGAGATCCTGGCCGCTATCCCGGCCATCGCGCGGGGGAGCGGCGTGTTCGCCGAGCCGGCGGCCGCCGCGGGGTACGCGGGGCTGCGGCGGGCCGTGGTGGAGGGCATCGTGGACCCCTCGGCCGAGGTGGTGCTCCTCGTCACGGGGAACGGGCTGAAGGATATCGCCAGCGTGCGCCGATCCGTGTCCGAACCGGCCTCGATTGAGCCGCGCCTGGCGGCCGTCGAGGAGGCAGTGAGAGACCTCATCAGCTGAGAGAGCGCCCGGATGGCCAGAACACAAGGAGTAGCGGGAGTGAGTTCTGTGCCTCCGGGGCTGAGCGTGGGAGCTCAGCTCGCTGTTGGAGAATGGTCGGCTCATGAGATGAACCTTATCTTTTATCGGGGTGGATGAACCCATGTTGGAGAACATCAACGTCAAGAATCTGGTCCTCGGGCCTACGTTCGAGGAGATGCTGCATCCGGAGCGCATCGATCCCGAGGTGCGTCGGCGGGCGTTGCGGGCCATGACGGCCGATCCGCTGGATCCCATCAACCTCTACAACATCACCTGGCGGGATCCCGATGGTCGCATCCGCTATGAGGTGTTGCCCCAGGAGTTGACGGGCGTCGCGGCCCCCATCGTGGTCCTGTATGGGAAGGATTTCCCCACCGGCTCCCACAAGGTGGGGGCGGCGTACTCCGTCCTGGTGGAGAAGGAGCTCTACGGCGAAGTTGATCCCTCCG
The DNA here is from genome assembly GCA_013152435.1 of Chloroflexota bacterium. Classification (NCBI taxonomy): domain Bacteria; kingdom Bacillati; phylum Chloroflexota; species Chloroflexota bacterium. Next base: position 48,756 of record JAADGJ010000059.1, read on the forward strand.
TCCACAAGCTGGTCTGGCCGAGCACTGGCAACTACGGCATCGGCGGCGCGTGGGTGGGGTGCCGTATGGGCTTTGACAGCATCGTGGTGCTGCCCGAGGGGATGAGCCAGGAGCGCTTCGAGATCATCGAATCCTACGGCGCCCGGGTGATCCGAACCCCAGGGTCGGAGTCCAACGTGAAGGAGATCTACGACAAGACCTGGGAGCTGCGGCGGGCCGATCCCGATGTGCGCGTCCTGAACCAGTTCGAGGTGATGGGCAACTATCGGTTCCATTATTACGTCACCGGAAACACGATCGTGGAGCTGGCTGACGTGCTGCGCGAGCAGGGGATCGGCCGGGGCGAGATCACGGCCTTCGTCTCGGCGATGGGATCCGCGGGCACCATCGCGGCCGGGGATCGGCTGAAGCAGGTCTGGCCGGAGCATAAGATCGTCGGGTTAGAGCCCATCCAGTGCCCCACGTTGTATCAGAACGGCTACGGCACGCACGATATCCAGGGGATCGGCGATAAGCATGTGACCTGGATCCACAACGTGTGGAACATGGATGCCCTCATGTGTATCGACGATCTCGAGTGCAAGATGGGGCTGCAGCTGCTCACGGAGGAGGCCGGCTGGCGCACCATGGTCGATCGATACGGCGTGCCCGAGGAGAAGGTGCGCAAGATGGCCACCATCTTCGGGATCTCCGGGGTGTGCAACGTCCTGGGGGCCATCAAGACGGCGAAGTTCTACGGCCTGTCCGGGGACGACGTGATCGTCACCATCTGTACGGACGCCATCGACCGGTATCGCAGCGTGATGGCGCAGTTGACGGAGCAATACGGGCCAATGGACGAGACCGAGGCCGCGGTTCGCCTGGTGAGCATCTTCCACAAGCAGAAGCTGGATTGGATCCGGGAGGCCACACGGGACGAGCGATCCCGGTGGCATAACCTGAAGTACTATACGTGGGTGGAACAGCAGGGCAAGACTGTGGAGGAGCTCGACGCGCAGCGGGACCCGGCCTGGTGGCAGGCGGAACAGGCCAAGGTGGCGGAGATCGACGAGCGCATCCGGGAGGCGCGTCGCCTGCAAGGGATGTGAGGCGGTCGTCACTGCCCGGGGTGACGTGAGGAGGAGCGATGGCAGAGCTGCCGGAGCGGAATCTGGCGTTGGAGCTGGTGCAGGTCACCGAGGCGGCTGCCCTGGCCGCCGGCCGGTGGACCGGGCGCGGGGACAAGGAGGCGGTGGAGCGCGCCGCCGTCTATGCCATGTCCCTGGTCCTGCAGCAGATCGAGATGGACGGGATCGTCGTGATCGGCCGGGGGGACAAGGCGGATACGCCCCGGTTGTACCATGGGGAGCGCCTGGGGATCGCCTCGGCTCCCAAGCTGGACATCGTCGTCGAGCCGGTGGATGGCATCCGGCTCACGGCCGAGGGATGGCCCGGCGCCGTCTCCGCGGCGGCCATGGCCGAGCGGGGAACGCTGTTCGTGCCCGGCCCGCTGCGATATATGGAGAAGCTCGCCGTCGGCCCTGAGGCGAAGGATGTGGTGGATCTCGAGGCGCCCGTGGCCGAGACGCTGCAGCGCATCGCGCAGGCGAAACAGCGCGATGTGGGCGACCTGACCGTGATGGTGTTGGATCGACCACGGCACATTGCGCTCATTGAGGAGATCCGGGCGGCCGGGGCTCGTATCCGGCTGATCCGCGATGGCGACGTGGCCGCGGCCGTCTACACCGCTCTGCCGGAGAGCGGCATCGATGTGCTCATGGGGATCGGCGGCGCGGGGGAGGCCGTGCTCGGCGCCTGCGCGCTCAAATGTCTGGGCGGGGAGATCCTGTGTCGCCCTTACATCCGCAACCCGGAGGAGGCGGAATATCTGTCTCAGCTGCAGATCGCCGAGGATCAGGTCCTCTCGTCGGATGATCTCGTCAAAGGCGAGGATATCTTCTTCGCCATCACGGGCGTCACCGATGGCGAGGTGTTGCAGGGCGTGAAGTACTTCGGAAGGCACGCCAGGACGCATAGCATCGTCACTCGTTCGAGGACGGGTACCCTGCGAGTGATTCGCACCACGTACCGTTGGGACAGGGTCATGCAGATCCTGCGGTGAGGTTTTTTCTCTGGCGCACGATGAAAGGAGGGCAGATTTCCCTATCTGCCCTCCTTTGGCTTTGATGATGCACTACGACGATGTATAGCGCCGACAGAATCGGTCGAACAGATCATCCAGCTCCTCGGGCGTGAGATCCCCATCGATCAGAAGGGCCAGACCCTCGGGGCGTAGCGCCTCGCACAGGGAGAGCACCTCGTCAGGGGGACAGATCACCAGGACGGATCGTCCCTTTTGTTGGATCTTGCGGAACATATCCACCCAGGCCAGGGCCGAAGGCGTGCCCGCGCCCGGGGTGAACTGGATGGCCTGGATCTCGGGCACCGACAGCAGCGCGTCGATGTGGGTGGCCGCCCCGGGGCCGTCCAGATGGAAGACCGCCCGGCCGACGGTCGCCGCCTGGCGGGCGATGTCCGGCAGGAACAGGCGCTCGAACTCCCGTGGCCCGATCATGAAGTTGAAATCGCAGGCGGGGATCATGTAGGGGCGGTTCGACCACAGGCCGAGCCAGTGGATCAGCCCCGCGCCCCGCCCGAGGACGATCCGATACATCTCCGTGAAGACCTGTCGCCAGGCGGGGTAGATGGCATCGATGGCGGCGCGCACGCGGTCGGGCTGGTCGATGACGTCCATGCAGAGCTGGGTGGCTCCCCGCAGGTTGAGCAGCACGTCGGCCGATCCGCCCAGATCCGGCGTGCAGACCAGGTAGCGTCCCACCGCATCCTTGGCCACGCGCTGCAACAGGTGGCGCAACAGCTTCCACCACGGATTGTCCTCATGGATGGTCCAATCGGGCGCGTTGGACCAGTCGTCGTTGATGAAGGCGTGCGTCCACCCCGTGTCGGCGCCGAACTCCAGCTTTCCTCCGAACATCCCGCTCAGCAGCACCGGCCCGAAGTCGGCGCGAATGTAGGGCAGCGCGTCGCCGACCCGGTGGAGCTGTCTCAGGTCCGCGTATTTGGCCTCGAACCAGGCGTCGGGGTCATGGAGCAGCTCCAGCCGTCGGGTGATGGGGCGTGAGGGATCGGTGTTGGCCGTCGCCATGAAGATGGGACGGTCCAGTAGCTCGTGGGCCCACCACGCCTCGAAGCGCCGGGCGATGGTGGGGAAATCCGGACAGAACGCCAACGGCTCGGTGGCGATCCGCTGCAATGTGCTTGCCCAGTCCGACAGCTCCGCGATGGGCGTGATCGGCGGATAGGTGATCGGTGAAGCGCTCATCCTTCCCCCTCCCTCAATCAGGCCAGCTCCAGGGCAGCGTGTTCTGGTAGACCCAGGCGATGGTGTGGAATGCCTGCGTGGCGATGAGCAGGATCCCGGCCTCGAGCTGCGCGCTGCGTTCGGGAAGCGCAGCCATCAGGCGATCCACCGTCAGCAGCGTGAGGGGGACCGCCGCGGGGGCGAAAAGATCCCAATCCCGTTGCCCCCCGTAGTCTGGGTTCCACGTCCAGATGAAGAGCAGGTAGAGGCCGGCTGCGATCGCCAGGAGGCGGGTCCACGTCGATCCGGTGCGCACGCGCGGCCAGGCGAGGGCCGCCAGCGCGACGAGCGTCCATAGCGCCATGGGCGCCGTCAACAGCTGCTCATTCAGCATATCGACCAGGTGTCCCCAGGAGAACATGGTGTAGTGTTCCCAGCGGGTGGTCGCGGCGAATAGGGGCACGAACCATTTGCCATCGCCTCCCCCCGGCCGATCCTCTCCGACCAGGTAGCGGAGGCCGTGCCCGCCCTGTTCCATCAGGAGGATAACACCGCCGGCCACGATCACCATCGGCAGGATGATCTGCCATGCGGCCGCGCCGTAGCGCCGCTCTTCGCCCTTTCGCGCCCAAACCCATCCCAGGTACAACAAAGAGGGAGCCAGCACGATGCTCGATGGGTGCAGCGCGTGGGTGAGCGCGAGCGCCGTCGCGGGCCAGAGGAGCGGGATCTGGTCTTGCAGGCAGCGCCACGCCAGCCACAGGTAGATCATCATCCCCAGCGTCATCAGGGAGTAGTTCTCCACGTATCCGAAGAACAGTTGTATGGTGCCCAGCGTGGCGACCAGGCCGAAGGTGATCGCCGCCGCGTACCGATCACGGGATGTTTCGATGGCTAGGCGTGCCAGCGCGTAGAGAAAGATCCCGCCCGCCAGCACACTGGTGAGCGCGTAGGGGGGCATCGCGTCGCTCCAGCCCCACAGTCGGTGGCCCAGCGCCCACAGCTGCGCGTGCAGATAGACGGTCAGCGGCGCCTGCCAGGTGTACGTGAGATGGACATCGGGGTGCGCGATCGCCTGGCTGAGGATATACGCGTCGCCCCAGCGGGTGTGGACCAGGCGGAATCGCCAGAACAGTGGCAGGCCGATCAGGGCCAGCAGCAGAGGCAGTCGTCGGATGGTCACGCGAGCCAGGATGCGCTCGGCGAACGCCGCTGCCCGCCGCGTGATGGGAGGATAGCAGAGGAGAACTGCCAGCCCGGCCAGGGGCCAGCGCGCCCATGGCGGGAGATAGGTCGTCGGCCACAGGCCCCACGCGCGGGTCTCCCCAAGGGCGGGCGCCGATAGGTGCAGGGCGATGATGATCAACGCGATGGCGCGCAGACCGGTGAGGAGCCGAAGCGATCGCTCCGAGATCCGGGAGACGTGATTGGATGACGAGTTAGCAGGCGTAGGCACCGTGTTGACCACCCCGCTGATGCGGTGGGCGCCGGGTTTGGAGGGCACGGCGATCAGTTCAGGTCGCCCTGGGGCCCTCGTTGCCACACGATGTGGCATCGATCACAGGCCGGGAAGACGATCTCCTCGGACAGAAAGTCCAGCTCCTGTGGGATATCCCGGTGGCTGACGTGACAATCGCTACAGTACAGGACGTTCGCGTCCGCGTCCGCCCGGACGACGGGGTCCGCATTGTACTCCGGCAGGTAGAAGTGGTAGTGATTCTCGAAGTCTTGGTCGTCGATGGCCTCTTCATGGCAGCGCGTGCAGCTCGCGTTGGGAAGCCAATCGAATCGTGAGCGCCCGACCGCCTGTGTCCCCTCGTCACCGAGCAGCCATTTCACCGTGTTTCGGGCGCCCAGCGTCAGGGCGATCGCCCTGTGTCGCAGGCTTTGATCCCCCCGGTGGCAGGCCACGCAGTTGACGACGCCTCGTGTTTCCCCTCCGGGGGACTGATAGAACTCCTCCTCGTCGTCCTCTTCCTCCTCCCATTCGCCTCTGACGGTGACGGCGTAGTGGAAGGCCGCCAGGTTGGGGCTGTAGTCCGGCGTGGCCTGCTCGGCCTGATTGACGTAGCGCACCTCCGAGGGGCGATGGCAACTGGCACAGAACCGGTTATCCTCCTCCAGATGGCTCACGACGATGGCTGGGATCAGCCCTGCCAGCAATCCTGCGATGAGGATGGCTAAGATCGTTCGTGCCCGGCCGGGCATGCAGGCCTCCTGCTCTTCTCGGGTACGTAGAGGATGTTCGATTCGTCCATCGGGGGAGGCGTGGGCCTATCATATCACACCGCGTGGACTCATGTCTAATGGATGGAAAGGAGAAAGTATCTTCGGGCGGAGGGGAGTCCCTCTCCGGCCTGCACCTGCCTTGCTCGGCCCTTTCCGAAGGATCCAGGCCGGGGCCGGGCAGGTCGAAGGCAGAATCGGAGGGGGGATCGTGCGGCCGGTCCGAGGAGATGGCAGCCTGTCCTGCCACGCCTCCCGGGAATTCATTGACGAGCCCGTGCTGCGCCCGTATAATGCCCACGCGACGCAACGATGGCGCGTCCTCTAGCATGGGCTATGGAGGGATGAGGATATGGCTCGCATGTTGGAAGCACCGATGTATCCGGTTGCTGGAGAAGTTTCCCTCGACCCGCGGCGCACCGCCGTGGTGGTGGTGGATATGCAAAACGACTTCGTGAAGCCGGATGGGAAGCTTCACGTTCCCAGCGCTCAGGAGGCCGTGGAGCCGATCGCCCGACTGTTGGAGCGGGCGCGAGAGGCGGGCGTTCTGATCATTTATACGCAGGATCTGCATGGCGAGGATGATCCCGAGTATGGGATCTGGGGGGAGCACGTGAAGGCAGGCACCTGGGGGGCGGAGATCATCCCGGAGCTGGCTCCCCAGCCGGGGGATGAGATCGTACAGAAGCCTCGCTACGATGCCTTCTACGCCTCTCGCATGGAGGACGTGCTGCACTCACATTGGGAGGTGGACACGCTGATCATCACGGGCACGGTGACCAATATCTGCGTGCTCCACACGGCCGGAAGCGCGGCGCTGCGCTGGTATCGGATCGTGGTCCCGAAGGACGCCGTGGCCGCCCTGAACGAGTTCGACCAGGAGGCCGCGTTGCATCAGATCGACTTCCTGTACAAGGGGACGATCACCACGGTGGATGCGATCCGTTTTGACGCTGACGAGGGATGAGTAGACATTACTACGGGATAACCCGAAGGAGCAAAGCCCCCCGGAAAGATCTCTTTCTCCGGCCTCCGATCTGCCGGGCCTCGGCCCAGATCCCCACACAAAGGACCGAGGCCCGGCAGGTGCTGGCTGGGAGGTGAGAGCTCTGGGGAGGGAGAATCTGCCTCCCCATTGGTATCAACTTAAGCGATATGGAAGCGTGGCCCCGCATCTCTGGGGTGGTTCGGAGGGGCTTCCCCTCCGCCCCCCCCTTTCAGGTGCGACCGCCCGTGGAGGGAAAAGGTGGCAGGCAGGGGCCTCGCTCATGCTGTTCAGTTGATGCGAATAGGAGGGAGAATCTGCCTCCCCTTGGGAGGGCACAGAGGTAGGGAGCACCTTCGGGCGCCGAGCCGGCGAATTTTCCGGTGTGCTCTCCGCGAATGGCTCGATGTTCGACGGGGCGTGGACGGAAGGCGTCGAAGGGAGCCTGCCTCCATGGACGGGCCGTGATGACGCTATTCGAAGAAGGAGGCCCCTTCTTGTAGGTGCGCTCGTGCGACCTCCTCGTTTAGCGTAATCCCCAGCCCGGGCTCGTCCGGCAGCGCGATGTAGCCGTCCTGGATAAGCGGCGTGTCGCCGACGACCAGGTCATCCCACCACGGCACCTCCTGGGCGTGGAACTCGAGGATGAAAAAGTTGCGCATGCTGGCGCAGGAGTGGCACGCGGCCATGGTGGCGATGGGGCTGGAGACGTTGTGAGCGGCCATGGGGATGTAGTAGATGTCGGCTAAGTCGGCGATCTTTTTAGCCTCCAGCAGGCCGCCCACTTTGGGGATATCGGGTTGGACGATGTCGACCGCCTGAGTGGTGATTATGGGACGCAGCCCATGGCGCGTGTAGTGGTTCTCGCCGGAGCAGATCGGGACCGGCGAGTGCTCGGTGACGCGCTTTAGCGCCTCGACGTTGTCGGGCGGCGTGGGATCTTCCATCCACATCAGACGGAAGGGCTCCAGTTCCTGGGCCAGTTTGATGACATCACGGGTGTTGTAGTTCCAGTGGCAGTCCACGGCCAGGTCCACGTCGGGGCCGATGGCCTCACGTACGGCGCCGACCAGGCTGACCATGAGATCGATCTCCCGGGTGGAGAGGGGGCGTTGCTGGCCCTGGAGCCATCCCTTACGTGCGCCGACGCCTACGTGGTAGGGATCCCGGAATCGTTCGGGGGCGATGTTGTCGAGATCGAACTTGATGGCGGTGAATCCCTCGGCGACCGCCTGTTGGGCGTGCTCAGCCCACGCGGCCGGTGTAGGTTCGGCGCCATGACCGCAGTCCGCGTATACCCGGATCCGATCTCGATATCGCCCGCCCAACAGGTTGTAGATCGGCGTGCCCAGGGCCTTCCCCTTGATGTCCCACAGGGCCAGCTCGATGCCGCTGATGGCGGCCACGACGGCGCCGCCGGTGGATCCGGCCCCAGACATCCCCCGCACCATCTTCTGGTACAGCCAATCGATGTTGTGCGGGCTTTCGCCTATCAGCAGCGGCTTCATGCGGCGCACGATGGTCTCCACGCCGGCGCCCCAGTAGCACTCCCCCAATCCGATGATCCCCTGGTCCGTGTACACGCGGACCAGGATCCATTCGAAGTTCCCCTGTACGACGGCGGTTTTCACGTCAGTGATCTTCATCTTGCAGCCTCCCTTCGCCTGAGGAACCCGCTTATGGCCGCGATGACAATGGCGGGTTGAGGAAAGACGATGGCCTCTACCTTATCGCAAAACCCGGGGTTCCGCAAGCGTCTTTGCGGTTTCGATAGCGAGAGGCCCGCAGGTTACTGGCTCAAGTCCCGGCCAGGCGGGCGAGGGCGGGGGAAGGGCTGCTCACATTTTCGTGGGTGCTATCAAACGTGTCTTGGAGAGGGAAATGATCGCTTTCGTCTCGGATATCCATGGGAATCTGGCCGCCTTGGAGGCCGTTGTGGAGGACGCCCGCGGCCAGGGGGCGCAGCGCTTCGTCTGTCTGGGGGATGTGGGCAGCTCAGCCTGCCTGGACCTTCTGTCCGAGATCAGGGCCGTGTGCGTGTTTGGCAATTGGGAGGTGTCCGGCTGGCATCGGTACGCCGAACGTCACCGATCCTGGGTGCGCGGGTGGCCGCCGTTGTGGGGCGAGGACCGGTGGGTGGCGGCACACGCTTCGCCCGACTGGCCAGAGGACGTGGATTCCGTGGAGGCGGCGGAGGCCTATCGCCGCCGACATGGCCTGTCCTGGCTGGCGATGTTTCCAGCCCTGCACCGGGATGCGGAGGCTCGCTGGCGAGCCCTGGCGGCCATGGAGCTCAGGGGAGTGCAGATCGCCTTTCATGGCCATACGCATGTGCAGGAGGTGTGGCAGTGGGGAGCGGACCGTCGTTTGGTGCGTGTTCCATCCGCTGACTTGGAGGTCGTCCACGGCAGTCGCTACCTGGTGGGCGTGGGGAGCGTGGGGAATCCGCGGGATGTCTACGGGGCCTGCTACGCGTTGTGGGAGCCACCAGGGCGGGTGCGCCTGTTGCAGGTGTCTACCTGACAGAGGGGGAGGCGGGCAAAGGCGGCCTGGATGCCGTCCTCGCCCGCCTCCTCCCATTTGCTCGGCGTGGCGTGGTGGGGTTACGGTGATTGGTGTTGGATAAACGGCATATAGATGCCGGGCACTCTGCGTGGGAGCGCCAGGACCAGCGCCGGATCGCCGAACAGGGTCATCGTGTGGAGTAGCGGGTCGTCTCCGACGGACGCGTACAACGTCAGCTTGGCCTTGACCGTGGCCGGCCCGATCTGGCGGATGCCATCGCTGAAGAGGGCGTGATAGAATCCTCTGGCCAGAATGTGCTCGATATGGGCCAGCCCGAGCCCGGTGGGCGACCAGTTGGCGATGGAGCCGCGCTCCGCCACGATGCTCATCGCCTCGGCGATGGAAAGGTAGCGGTTCTTCCAGGGGGCGATGAACGCGCCGTCGAAGCAGTTAAACGTCGTCACGAACGGATAGCGATCCTTGTTGTGCAGTTGGGACACGTAGGAGGAGCGCCAGACGGCCTCGTTGGCCCAGAGGTCCATGGCGCCATGTCCAGTCCAGGTGACGAACAGGACGCCGTGGTTGATCGCACGCGTGATCGCTGAGGTCACCTCATCGCCGGTTGCGTGCGTTTGCCCCAGGTATGCCCGGGTGACGGAGATGTAGGAGGGGATCTCCCCGGTGATGAGGGCATCGGAGAGGACCGGGAAGTTACCCGCCTCGTCCGGGTTGTCGGCGGCCATGAGGGCTCGCTGTTGCCATGGCGCTGGGGGCTGGCTGCTGTAGCTCAGGATCTTGTCCACGACTCCCTGGGCTTCCTCCAGGGTGTTGACGGCGATCCGGCCGATGATCATGTCCGGGAGTGGATCATCGCCGACGATGGTCACGAAGGTGTTGTCGGCGGGCGCTTGCCCGAGCCAGGGATCCTCCCAGACCAGATAAGGGGGGATGCGGATGGGGATGGTGAGGTAGACCGTTGGGTTGTAGTTCCGCAGGTTCGCGTGGGCGTCCCCGAGCAGGGTCACGAAGAGAGGGGCCGGGGGCTGCCAGTTGGCGTATGCGTAGGCGAGGAAGTCTCGGATCGCCCGGGGATGCCGGATCCCATCATAGAACTCGTTGTAGATCTCCTGCACGTTCACGATGGCCACCCGCTGCCCTCGCGATCGATGGAACGCGGCCAGGCGTTCGGCCGCCGGGCGGAATTCCTCATCGATGATCAGGATGTGATCTGCGCCCTGTGTCGGGCTCCGAATGGCGGAAGGAGACACGGGCTGCGCTGTGTCGGGCGCTCGGATGGCCGACGCCGCCACGGCGAGGAAGCGATCTCCCGCCCCCGTGGTGAGCCCTGTGCGCAGCGTGTACCGGTTGGACTCGGTGATCACCTGAAAGGCGGTGATGCGCTTCGGCTCGCCGGGGTCGGTGATGTCGTATAGATACAGGTCTGGCTGGGTGAAATCGGTGATCTGGAAGTCCCAGGTGCCGGGCGTGTCCGCGTGAAAGAGGAGTGTGTCCTGGTACGCCCGGTATGCTCGCGAGTAGGACACCTCGATCCAGTTGGGGAACATGTCCTCGACGGCCACCCCGGGCAGTCGCACGAACTCCAGCGTGACCTGATTCACCCCGGAGACGAGCAATGTTGGAGAGACGGTGGCCGTGATCTGGATGGAGTGGGATCCGTCCCAGGTCACTTCTTGCACCTGCGTTCCGTTCAAGAAGACCCGGGTCAGGTGGTCTGGGTCGAGCTCCGGGGATTGGGAGCGGGCGCGCACTTCGACGGTCATCTGGACGGTTTCGGTCACCGGGGCCGGGAATGGAACGGTGACGGTGTAGGTCTTTGACACGGATGTGGCCTTTCCTCCGACCACGACGCGCTCCCAGAACCAGGTGTCCTTCACATCGGGCGTCTTCGTCTCCAGGGTCCACCAGAAGGTGTTCTCCTCCGCGTGGATGGTGTCCCGGAACGAGGTGGGCGTGGCCTTCCCCTGGGGGGCTCCGTTCACGGTGACCATCCGCTTGCCGGACGCGCCCCCATAGCTTAGCCAGTAGATGTTCGTCCCCGTATACTGGGTGTCCTCGATGTCCCCGTGGAACGCCTGGCCGTAGAATTCGATGTAGTCCGCCGGATCCAGGCGGCCATCCTCCTCCCCGGATACCCAGATGGCGATCTCGCGCCCCTGGCTGCTGATGGAGAGCGTGCGCGGGTCTAGCGTGTCGACCGGGAGTCCCCAGGAGGCGAGTTGATCGTAGGTGATCCGATAGATCCCATCGTGGTCAATTGGGATCTTGTAGCGCACGCTCGCCGCGGCCGCGGAGGCGCTGCGGGCGATCTCGGGCAGGGGGGCAGCCTCCGGCGGGACGCGCCAGAGGCGGGCCTGGTCGTAGTTGAGCAGGACGGCTCGTAGGATATCTTCCACCGGTTCGGGCTCTGCGATCTGTGTGGTCGGCGCCTGAGCGGGGATCCCCGTGAATCGGACGGAGAAGCGAATCCGGGTGTGCACAATAAGCTGACGCCGCTGTGGATCGTATTGGAAGGGGGCGATCACCAGCCGGGCGAGCCGTTGGCTGCGCAGGAACCCCGCCGGCTCGATGGCCACCGGTGCCTGGGGATAGAGGCCGTCCTTCTGAGGGGGGAGAGCCTGGACCCTCGCGCCGGCCTCCTGTGCGGAAGCGAGCGCGTCGGAGAGGTCGCCACGGATCGGCTGCCAGGCGGCCACCGGTTGGTCGAGAGACCGGATCTCCTGCTGATCCTCGACGATGGAAACGATCGCTTTCCCACTCGGCGGGAGGCCGATCAGCGTCCCCGTGATCGGAAGGCGAGGGAACCCTGGCGGCGCGTTTGGAACCAGGCCGGGGGCGCTCACCTCGCTGGACTCCCCGATGGAGCTTACCCGATAGGGGGGCACGGTGAATTCTATCTCGAGGCCGTCGGCCCGTTGTTGAACGATCCGAAGCCCAGGGATCGATGTGTCCGATCCCTGGGCGCTGCCGGGCACGGCCAGGGATCCTAGGAGGAGGAACAGTCCGATCGCAATGGAGATCCCGATGGCAAATCTTCCGGTGACGATGATCCTTTTCACGCTGGCTCTCCCCTACATCGATGGTGAATATGTGGCGCTGTCAATGGATTGAGCCTCATGATGAGGCCCTGTGTTGCCCTGTGCCTTAAGGCCCGAGAGGATGGGCTTGGTTTCTATTGTACATCCGCCCGTGGAGGACGACTCTATCCCTCTGGTACCACTGCGAAGCGGCACTCCCTATTGTTGCTGGCCGGTGAGGTCTTCCAGGATCGCCTCGCACACGGCTGGAAGATCATCGAGCGCGCGGGGGACGGCTATCCGGCGTGCGGGCACTCTGGTGACGAGACGGCAGTATTGTTCAAAGAGCCCCACTTGCAGTTCGGACTCGATCCATCGAATGCCGTAGGTGTTTCGCAGGAGCTCGGCTACCGCTTCGTGGGAGGGAAGGGCGGTGATGCGAGGCGCGTTCTGCCCGCCGGCGCCTGGGCGATCGAGTAGATAGATCGCACCGAGAGGGCAGGGGCGCCCGTGAAATGCGTGCCAGACGGGGACACGCCGTTTGTCCGTCCCTGGGAACACGCGGGGGAAATCCCCGGATGTGCCCAAGAGCCTGGCGATCGTCCCCGGCCGTAGGCGCAGAGCGGGGTATCCTGGCATCCCCCAACAGCGATCGTCTTTCATCTGGAGAGCGAGGATATCGTCCGTCAGAAGGGGAAACCCTTGTCGGAGGAAGGCGGCGGCTGTAGTGGACTTTCCCCCTCCCGTCCGGTCGATGAAGGCTATGGCATGGCCTTTGATCACCACCGCACTGGCGTGGAGAACGGGGACCCGCTGAAGGTGGAGGTGCAGCGCGAGCACGGGGCCCAGGATGCACGCTCGAATATCGGCGTCCGTCGTCCCCACGATCGGGCGGCAACGGATCTCCTCGCCGCTTCGGGGGATGTGGAAGTCCCCGGTGTCGCTGTATCGCATGAGATAGGCCCGCGGGCTGTGGTAGACCCGATACAGGGGTGATCCGTTGATCTGCCGGTCGCTTTCATGAGCCAAGGAGAACTCCGGACCTATGCTGAATAGCGGTCCGGCAGGCAGCAGCTTCAGGTGAACGTGCGCATCGGACGTTCGGGCGGTGGGAAGCTCGGGAAAAGGGAGGTCGCTGAAGAGGTTCAGCCCATAGAGGGAATAGATCATAGGACGGGATCATCTGCCACGGCCTGGATTTAACCGGGGGGCGACCGGGCTTACCCTATCGCCCCCCTATGGCCATATCGGAAGATTAGGTCAGGACTTGCCAAGAGCGGCGTCGGTGGCTCCTGCAGCTCCACCTTCCGTGAGCTCTTGAAGCGTTCCGTATTCGACGATCTGAGGAGGCGAGTACGATCTACGCCTATTATCATGACGTGATTCTACCTGCTTTGTATCCGATCGGTCGCCCATCATTTCCTCCTTACAGAAGGTGAGTGGTTGGTGGAATCAGCGCCAGGATCAACTTGGAGCCTCCCGCGATGGTTCAGACGGTTAAGCCAGATCTCCGCGATGAGAGCATACCATATAACCCAGGAGTCGGCCATTTCACCGCGGCGGAATCGCTCGTATTGCTCCCGGAGCTTCTCTCCATTGACATAACCCCGCCTGGCCAGCTCTGGTGAGCGGAGTAGTTGGTGGATCGTTTCCACACCGCGCTCCCTCAATCCACGCGAGACCAATGGGTCGGCCAGGACCTTAGCCCGAGCCGTCCGTATCTGGTCTGGAAGACGGCCTTGCATGGCCTGGCGGAGCAAAGGTTTCTTCTCCCCTGTGGGTGTGAGAAACTGCTCCAGAGGGATCGCAAATGCGAATTCTACCAGCTGCTTGTCCAGGAAAGGATGCCGGGCTTCCAGGGAATGCAGGCTCATCATCTGATCGATGAAGCTGAGCCAGGATTGCAATCCAGGGCCGGTAATCCAGATCAGGCTTTGCGCTCGGGCCGCTTTAACGCGATGTAGCCCCAGTCCCTCCTTTTGTCGTTTGGCGAGTCCGTGCTTGCGCTCGAACTTCGGGTCCAACCAGACAGGTGGTAGATCCCATGCATTGGGGCGAATCCGGCGCCGCATGGGAACGGGGAGCAGGCGGAAGATGCCTGCTCGCAATCGCAATGGGGGAAGCCGTTGGTATCGCCTCCAGTAGTGCCAGATATCCACCCCAAAGCGGATGGGCCGCAGCAGTTGCAGGTGATGGAAATATGCCAGGGGGGATTCAGCGCAAACGTCATCTCCCCCATATCCCGTCAGGACGAATCGGTGTCCCCGGGACCGCACGATATCCAGAGCCGTATCCCATAGTAGATATTGGATTGCCGGCGTCGGCTCATCGAATTCGAGCAGGGTGCGGGGATAGTCCCCCAAGGGCCAGCAGTGATCCGCCGGGATGTAGGTGGTGCGGAGGCCGTATTGGCGGGCGATGGCCTCGATGTTCTCCCTCTCGTCGCATTCCGGAATCTCATCGAACACAAAGGAGAAGGCCTCGACCCTTCCTGGATCTCCGTGGGACCCGGGGGGATCCCCGACCGCAAGGCTGGCGATGGATGTCGAGTCCAGGCCTCCGCTCATCATGATGCCGAATGGGCTTTTTCCACGGGTGCGACGGAGCACAGCTTCCGTCAGAAGATCCCGGAAGTGTTCAGCGTAGCTCTCCTCCTTCTCATAACGGATCGGCTGCACATCGTCCAGTGACCAATACCGGCGGTGCTGGGTGCTCGTGCTCCTGATGATCAGGACATGTGCCGGTGGAAGCCGCTGGATGCCTCGGTAGGTCGTCTCCTCAGGATGGCTCACGCATCCGGAGATCAGGAAGTCGCCTAGGGCCGCCTCATTGAGCTCGTTCGGGACGTCGGGGTGCTGTAGGAGTTGTTTGATCTCCGAGGCGCATACCAGCACCTGTGGGGCTTGATAGTAGACTAGAGGGCGGATCCCCAGATGATCCCGGCCGAGCACGAGCGTTTGCCGTTGCTGATCCCATAGGGCAAAGGCGAAGTCCCCCAGCAGATGCCGGGGAAAATCGATCCCCCAGCGCTCATAGGCTGCCAGGATCAGATCCGCGTCCGTCGGCTCTGGCCGGACATAGGAACCCAACAGGGATCGGAGCAGCTCCTTTCGATTGTAAATGCGGGCATCCGCTGTAATCCAACAGGTGCGTGTACCGTTTGACCTGGTTTGGTGCTCTCGGGGGAGCTCAGGGGTGGAGTGCAGAGCGAGATGAGCCAGCCCCACATGCCCGTGGATCCAGTATCGGATCCCGTCTGGGCCGCGATGCGCGGCAGCCTCCGCCATCCTACGCAAGGTCTTTGGGTCGACCGGACTCCCATCCAGGTTTACGATCGCGCAGATGCCGCTCATTTGTGGATCGCTTGGGTCCCCAGGGAGGCGAAGTTGCTGATAGCCGAGTCCGGTTCTCCCACGGGCTGGCCGGCGTATTCCACCCACGCGTGAGCGAGCAGCGTGTCGTCCTCCTTACGCACCCCGATGCGCAGCTCGGTGACGATGCCCTGGCGGCCTAACAGCCATTGCAGGGCCAAGGCCCGTCGCAGACAGCTCATCGGATACAGGTGATGGCGCGCTGCGATGTCCACCAGACGTTGCACCTGGTGTATGATCGCGGTGTCCTCCTCCGCTGACGGACGGTGCCGGCTTTCCCGATGCCTTGCCGTCCGCTGTTGAATCATAGAAAACGGCAGCAAACGCAGCCCGAGATCGATCGTCAGCAGCAAGATCCACGCCTGGGCCAGGATCCACTTCTCGTGGCGAGAGAGGCGGAGCAGACTCTGTAGCTTACGTCTCATGGATCTCCAGAAGTTGCCGGGAGGTCAGTTCCTCAACGAAGCGGCACAAATCTTGTTGGAGCTGATCTTCCGCGACGTCATACTCTTCCAACAGCGCCCGAAAGGCGGGCTCGACCTGCCCATGTTCGGTCAGCAGCGTCCACATCCGGGTGCCGACCTCGTCCAGGCCGTAGTACTTGCCCGTTTGGAGGTTCAGAAGCACGGATTCTCCTCCTAGATCCCGGAACAGTACATCTTTGCCGGCCCGGACTCGCGTGTCTAAAGTGATCATGATCGTTTATCAATCGACGCTCATTACGGACTGCGATTTTTTGTAGTGTTGTTAACTGATATTAACTCAATGATTCAATCTTGGCAAGGTATGGTGCTTCCCTTTCTTTACAGTTTCTTTACAGTTGCTATCGCGCCCCTGTCATCATCCCTCTGCAATGGCTTGCAGTCCCTCGGGATCCAGGATTGTGATCCGCTTGCGGCCGATATCGATCAGTCCCTGGGCTTTGAGCTCGTTCAATACCTGGGTGGCCGTCTCTCGATAGGTGCCCACCGTCTCCGCCAGGTCCTGATGGGTCAGCCCGGTGATCACGTTCCCCTGCTCCTCCGCCAGTCGTAGCAGCAGCGATGCCAGCCGGGCGGGGATGCCCTTGAAGGCCATGTCTTCCAACCTCTCCTCCACCGCCCGCAGCCGTCGTCCCGTGATCTCCAACACCCGCAACGCCACCTGAGGCTTGTCCAGGATCAAGCGTTCCAGGTCCGTACGGCTCATGACACAGATCTGACAGTCCTCAATCGCCTCGGCGAAGGTGTTGTGCATCCGTTGGCCGATCAAGGCCATCTCCCCGAAGATGCTGCCAGGGCCTAACGTGGCGATCACTAATTTCTTGCCCTCTGGCGATATACGATAGAGCTGGACCCGCCCTTTCTTCAGAATGAAAAGGACCTCCCCCACCTCTTCTGGCCGGTAGAAGACCTTGCCCTTCTCGACGGAGCTTACCGTGGTGATGCGGTCCAGCTCCTCCATCTCCTTAGGGCTTAAATCCTGGAAGATCTCCATATCTCGTAAGTAGGCTTGCTTGTCCAGGTCCATCCTCCCTCCTCAGCGTACAGGCCCTCTCCAGTGAGGGCTCGGGCTTGCCGTGCGATCATCCTTATGTCTCGACGTGAGTGCGTCCCTGCCTGCCTGGACCGGATCGCCACCTCCGGGTTGTCTGACCGGGTGAGCTTGCTATGGGATCAATCCGAGAGCCCGCCCGGCCTGCGCGAAGGCCTCGAGCGCGAAGTCGATATCCTCCTCCGTGTGTGCGGCGGTTACGTTGGCCCGGATGCGGCTGGTGCCCGGCGGGACCGCGGGCGGGAGCACGGGCAGGGCGAAGACCCCGTTATCCTGCAGCAACCGGGTCATCTGCATGGCGTGATCATCAGAGCCGACGATGACCGGGATGATCGGGGTTTCCGTGTGGCCGGTGTCGAACCCCAGCGCCTTTAGGCCGCCGATGAAATGGTCGACGTTGCGTTGCAATCGAGCTCGAAGGGCCGCTCCCTCCTCCTCGATCACCTGGAACGCCGAGATGGCCGCCGCGCACACAGCCGGCGGCAGGGCGGCGGAGAAGATGAACCCGCGAGCCGCGTGTTTCAGGTATGTGATCATATCTCGATCGGCGGCGATATACCCGCCCACGGCCGGGATGGTTTTGGAGAGCGTGCCCATCTTGATATCTACGGCCCCCTCCATCCCGAAGTGCTCTTCGATCCCGCGCCCGGTCTTCCCCAGGACGCCTAGACTGTGCGCCTCATCCACCATCAGACGGGCGCGATAGCGTCGGCACAGTTCAACCACCTGGGGTAACGGCGTGATATCCCCGTCCATGCTGTAGACCGCGTCCACGACCACCAGGCGGGTGGCTTTGTCCTGTGTCTTGGCGAGGCATCGCTCCAGATCCGCCATATCGTTGTGGCGGAAGCGGAGGAATTTGGCTCGTGAGAGCAGACATCCGTCGACGATGGAGGCGTGATCCCATTTGTCACAGATCACGACGTCGTTGCGGCCGACCAGCGTGGAAATGGTCGCGAGGTTGGTCACATAGCCGCTGGAGAAGGTGATGGCGTCCTCCGTCCCCTTGAAGTGGGCGATCTTTCTCTCCAGTTCCTGGTGTAGGGTGATGGTGCCCCCGAGCAGGCGGACGCCATGAGTCCCGGTCCCGAACTGCAGAGTGGCTTTCTGGGCCGCCTCGTTGATCTTAGGGTGATTCAGCAGGCCCAGATAGCTGTAGGTAGCGAACATCAATTTCGGCTTACCGTCGACCCACACATGCGCGCCATCGAGCTTCTCAACGGGTTGGAGGTAATAGTAGAGGCCTTCTTCTTTCCCCCACTGAATGCGTTGGACCACTTCCGCAATGCGCCTATCAAGGCCATCAGGGGCCTTCTTCTCCACGGGGTGTCCCTCCTGCCGGTAATGGTGGTGCTACCCCCATGATGGGCTGTGAGAGGACGCAGGCTGATCTGGAGCGCGAGGATGAGCGGATTCACTGCATGAGTTGATCGCCTGCGCGCAGCCTTTGGGGCGACGCCATGCCGTTTGCTGTCCTCCACCTGTCGTCGTGCGGGTGGCGACAAGATTCGGCGGGTGGTAGGTGTGATCGTGCACGAACGCGTGCATCCGGGGCGCATCGTACCGCAGAATAGGCGAAAGTGCAAGTCGTTTTCGTGATCCTCGTTTGTCCAGGACGCGATGCGAGGCCGGGAGCTGCCCACCTGATCCAGGTGTTGGGGGGATCGGGGCGCGGTCCCGGATGTCTATCCAGGTGTGATGGGGAATGGAGGGGTTACATGCTGGGGGCGGCGGCGGGGATGACGTCTTGGATGGCCACCTCCTGCGGTTGATAGGGCGCAAGCGCGGGTTGTTTGCGGGGGAGCGTGACGCGGAAGGTGCTACCCCTTCCGACCTCGCTCTCCACCTCGACGTCGCCGCCGTGTGCTTTGACGATCTCTTTCACGATGAGCAACCCCAGGCCGGTGCCCTGAATGCATCGGGTGTGCTCATTGGCCACACGTGTGTATTTGGAGAAGAGAAGCGGGATCTGGCCGGCGGGTATGCCGATCCCATTGTCGCTTACCTCGATCACAAGGCTGTCCGGCTGGGTTCGAAGCCTGACGGTGATGCGGCCACCCTGGGGGGTGTATTTGATGGCGTTGCTGAGGAGGTTGGTGACGACCTGTCCCACCCGCTCCCCGTCCACCCAGGCGATGGCGGGCTCGTCAGGGACCTGAACCTCCAGTGTGTGCTGCCGCTGATGCGCCAGCGGTTGGATCTCTCGCACGGCCTCCCGGATGACCTGGCTGACATCCGTCTCCGCCGGCTGGAGGCGCAGGAACCCCGCATCGATCGCGGAGTAGTCCAGGAAGTCGTTGATAAGATCCAGGAGCTTGCGTATGGATCGCCGGATGATATCCATCATCTCCTTTTGAGCCTCGTTTAGCGGGCCGGCGGTCTCCTGGATCAGCAGGTCAACGAATCCCGTGATGGCCATGGCCGGGCTGCGCAGATCGTGCGTGATCATGGAGTAGAAGTCGGCCTTCATGCGCTCCAGCTCTTTCTCCTGAGAGATGTCGTGTAGGCTGATGATGGCTCCTGGAAGCCCATCGCTGTGTAGGCGCACCGGGTTCAGGGTCACGCTGAAGACGCGGCCGTCCTGATTCGATCCCGTGAACGGGTTGGGGATCTCTATGCGGACCGGCTCCTTGGAGGACAGGGCCTGTTGCAGGCTCGTGAGGAGCTGTTTGTGAATGGGGAGCTGGGAGATCGGCTGCCCGATGACCTCTTCCAGGGAAATGCCGAGCTCTTTTTCCGCCTGAGGGTTCATGAGAAGGATGCGACCCTCTTGATCGACGGCGATCACGATCTCCGAGATGCTGAAGAGGATCTCCCGGAGTTTATTCCGTTCCTCCTGTAACTCGTTGCGTGCCTGTTGAAGCTCCCGTACGGTCGCTTCTAGCTCTCGGTTCTTCTGCCGGATCTCTTGTTCCAGTTGAATCCGTCGAACCTGGCTTTCCCGAAACTCGAGAGCGCGGTGGACGATGTGCCAGAATTCGTCCAGACCCTTGCCGATGGAGATCTGGGACTTCTCGACGTAGCCGTCGGCGCCCTGCTGGACGGCTTCGATGGCCGTTTTGATGTCGCCGTGCCCGGTGATCATCACGATGCAGGTGTCCTGATCGCGGGAGCGGATCTCCTTGAGGAGGGCAATCCCATCCGTATCCGGCAGCATGAGATCGAGCAGGATCAGATCAAAGGACTCCGTCTCGTGTAGCCTCATCCCGGTTGTGCCATCGCTGGCGATCGAGACATCATGTCCCATACGGGTCAACAGTCGCTCAAGATACCGACAAATCGTGAGGCTGTCATCGATCACCAGGACGCGTAGGTGCTCTCGCATCAGATCTTCGCTCCCTTGTGCTCGTATTCGGATCGTGCATAGGTGCGGCGCAAACGATTCCATGCCCATTATACGGTGGTTGTGAGAAGCTTAAAATAGGACATTCGGTGCGCATCGGGCGATATCGCTGCGAATAGGGGCGGGGTAGAGATCGTTATTAAGGATGGCACAGGATCGAAGGGCCGGAGGAGGGCCCTTCTGGGTCCCATATTTCCCTGGGTCTGTTATCGGCTTAGGAAAAGCTCTGAAAGTGGCGCCGCGCGTTTGACAAATCCGCAAACGCGTGCTAAACTTAGTCGTGAAATTAGAATTCGTGCCGAAGTGGCGGAACAGGCAGACGCGCTACGTTCAGGGCGTAGTGGGCTTTACGCCCGTGTGGGTTCAACTCCCACCTTCGGCACCAGGCGGTGATCCCAGCGCTGCAGGGCAGGCTGGGATTTTGTTACGGCTCCGTCTCTGAAAGGAGCGACGATCGTGTCTTACCGGATGCGGCGATATTCGCTGAACCTGTCGCAGTGGATGATATTGATCACGATCGTGTTCCTGGCGCTTCTGGGGGTGGGATATATCGAGCGCCGGGCGACGCTGGCCTCCCTGAAGGGCGAGCTGGCGCAGACGAGGGAGATGGTTCAGGGGGCTCAGCAGCGTCAGGGTGAGCTGTTGGGGTATCTGGAGTATGTCCGGAAGGACTTGCACATCGATGCGATGGCTCGTTCATTGTTGGGGTGGGCGAAGCCGGAGGACGTGGCAGTGGATGTGATCCCGGAGGATGCCCCTCTGCCGACGCCGGAGATCGCGGAGCCCTTGCAGGAGGAGGAGCAGGGACAGAGGCGGATGCCGTGGCAGGCGTGGTGGGATCTGTTCTTCGGCCCATAGCGGGATATCTTGTGGCCATGGAATTTGACAGTCGTGCCGCCGCCGAGTATAATCGTAAGCGTGCTGCGGGGTGGAGCAGAGGCAGCTCGTCGGGCTCATAACCCGAAGGTCGCAGGTTCGAATCCTGCCCCCGCTACCTAAAGGCTGATGGGTTTGGGAGGGTTTCCACCATCAGCTTTTCGCTCTCAGCGTGTGGCGACGTAGCTCAGATGGCAGAGCAAGCGGCTCATAATCGCTGGGTCACTGGTTCGAGTCCAGTCGTCGCCACCTGCCACTAGATGCCGTGGCATCGCTTTGTTACCCTGTTACCCCTCGTGGTCGAGGTATGCCGCGAGGGGTATTTTTGTAAGCGACGCAAGAAAGGCGCCTTCTGTGGGCTTTTCCCAGGCGGGGGATTTATCTGTCGCTGTCCATCTGTGAGCGAGGGCGACTCATGAATCGCCCCATTGGTATCAAGGTATGCGATACGGAAGCGTGGCCTCGCATCTCTGGGGTGGCTCGGAGGGGCTCTCCCTCCGCACCTCCCCTTTCAGGTGTGACCGCCTGTGGAGGGAAAAAGCAACAGGCGGGGGGCTCACCCACGCTGTTCAGTTGATGCGAATGGGGCGACTCATGAATCGTCCCTGCCCCGGCAACGCCCATGAGGGAGACCACTGGCGAGATCACGCTCAATAATCCACATCGAAAGTCACGCGTGTAAACATGGCACAACCCAACGAGATCGACTATAAATCCTTTTTGCGAACCCTCGGGCGCCCTATTGTCGTCCTGCTGACGCTTCAACTGATGGGGGGCATGATCCTCGCCCCGCATCTCACCTTTTTCCCGCTTTACCTGAAGGACTTGGGCCACTCCACCATTGTGATCGCCAACATCGTCGCCGCCAGGCAGGTGGCGGGGTTGATCGCGTCCCTGGTCGGTGGCACCCTGAGCGACTCGGTGGGGCGGAAATGGACGCTGCTATTGGGGAACGTGGGCTATCTGGTGTCCAGCTTCGCGTTTCTCGTCCTTTCGCCGGGTTGGATCGGACTTCTATGGATCATCGGCGGGTTTGGGCAGGGCTTGCACACCCTGGGCGGGCAGAGTTATCTGATGGACACTGCTGCCCCCCAGTTTCTCGGCCTGACCTCGGCTTTGTACAACTGGGGCTATACGCTCGGCGGCGTGCTCAGCAGCCCTATCGCGGGCTGGATCCTCGATCGTTGGGACTATGGCGTCTTTGCCAGAGTGTTGGTCGTGTTCTCCATTGGCACGGTGGCGCTCAACCAATTCGTCTTGCCACGCTCCCCCGTGGAGCACCGGACGCAGGCTCCCGGCCTGAGTCGCTTCTTCGGCTATGGCGATATCGCCCCTCGTCCCACCGTGCTGATTCTGGCCACGCTGCGCTTCCTGCCCACGTTCTACTATGCGATCATGCTGGTCCTGATCCCCTTGCTGCTGGACGCCGCCGGGGCCAGCAAGACGATCATCGCCTGGTACGCCACGATCAGCTGGATAGCGGCCTCCCTCGCTCAGGCCGTCGTGGGATATGCCGCGGACCGGTGGAACCCCATCCCGGCGACGGCGATGACCTTTGCCGCGCTGCTCGCCAGCATGCTCGGCATCGGGCTCCGATCTTCCAGCCTGTGGGTCGTGTTCACTTTTGGGACCGTGGGCATCGCCGCTGCGTGGTCGCTGTCGACCCTGTTGCCCAGCCTTGTCGCTCTGGCCACCGTCCCGGAGGAGCGCGGGCGCGTCTTGGGATTCATCCATTTGTGGTGGAACCTCGCCATGATCATCGGGTCGATGGCCAGCGGGGCGCTGTTCGAGATCGCCTCCGGATTGCCCTTCTTGGTCGCCGGCATCGCCAACATCGGCTCCCTGGCTCTGCTGTTCGTCTATCATCGCCTCGTCGCACCGTCGCGTGCCTTGCCTTCCTCCCCCCGCTAACGCTCTGTTTGTTGATCGCGTTCGCCAGGGGGCAACAGGTCCACGCGGCGGATCTCCCAGAGGCGATCGTGCCGTAAGGCCTCCTCCTGCCGGATTTCCGTCCCCTGTGTGTCCGGTTCCAGCTGCCAGATACTGCCCGGAGGGCCGGCGAACGTGAGTCGGAATGGCCACGCGGGGGTGCCGGGTTGCTTCTGAACCATGAGTCGGTAGGCATCCCGCGTGACGACCCCCTCGGGCAGCCGATATATGAGCCGTACGACATGCGCCGTCCCCGGCTTCATCACGAAATATCCGGCGATCTCCCACGTTTCCTTCTCGCCAGGTTCCTCCTGCACGCTCCCCGGGTCCAATCCTTCCGCCTCCAGCAGCCGGGAGCCGTCTGGCACGTACACGCGCAGGTAGTTCCAATAACAGCGGCGTGTCATGTCTGCATATGTGCGGCCGTACTCCGGCCGGTGGACACAAGAGGGCAGCTCGATCTGGACGGGATGCGTGTAGGTGAGCGTCAGCCGGGCGGTCCAGCCGTTCTCTTGCCAGGTGACGGCGTAGTCCATCTGACGGGCGACGACCGCGTTGACCTTGTTATATCCCACGTTCGTGTCGAACACGGCCAGATAGTCCTGCTCTCCCGGGTGCAGGCCGCCGTCCCATCCCAACGTCGTGATCACCGCCTGGGCCTCCGGGTGGTTCACGTAGATCAGGATGTGCTTCTCACGGGCCGCCTTCCAAAACGCGTATCCCAGCCGTTGGAGATCCACGTCTCCACCGCTCAGCCGCTGGACGGCCGCCTGCACGAGGGCGGGCATGAAGTCCTTTCGCCGCCGCCACCATTCCCTGGAATCTTGCTCAATGGTCAGTCCCTCGGCCGGCTGTTCCCAGGCCGCCTTGATCTGGGACAGGACGTTCTTCCTCGTGAGGGGTTTCTCGGCACCGGGGACGTGGAGTGGCTCCAGCGCGCCGACGAGCTCCTGCACGGCGATCAGGTCGAAGGCGATGACGCCGTGGGTAGCCACGCCCTGATCCAGCTCGTACAGCGTCTGCATGATGCGAGCGCTGGTGGGGAAATCCGGGGACCAGTTGGCGTCCCGCAGGAAGAGGAGTTCGGCGCCCATGTAGCGGCGTAACGGCTCCGGCGCGGGTGGGTGGGGCTGGTCCAGATTGTCGACGGCGTAGCTGTCCCGGAACGTGAGATCCACGATCCGTCCGTCGATCAGGCGAACCAATCCGGCCCCGCTGATGAACCCGCCGGTGGCCCGTAGCTCGTCGCTGTTCTGGGCGATGATCAGGTAGGCCCGCTCGCCCTGGGCGCCCAGGAGGTCTGGCAGGTGGGGCAGGAGATCCACCAAGGGCCGTCCCGCGGCGAGAAGATCCCGGCCCCGTCGCAGGCGATCTCCCCAGACGGGGGGGAGGCGTCCCGGATCGACCCGTTGGAGCGCCGCGCTGGCCTGGTCCAGATGGGCTCCCACCGAGCGCCAGGCCGGCGCTCCGGCCTCCAGATAGGGCAACACCCGCGCCAGGATGTCGACCTGCGCGGCGTCGCCTGGGGAATCGCCCGGCCGCCTCAGCGCTTCCAGCATGGGCAGCGCCTGTTCCGCCCCGATACGGCCGGCGCTGACCAACGCGATCCCCGCCTCCAGCAGATCGGGGGCGATGCTGATCTCATAGCCATAGCGGGGCAGCGGCTCCAGGCGCCGCATGAGCGGGAAAAAGGGCTCGATCTCGTCCCGCAGGCTGGTGAGCTCGGCCTCCATGGTGCCCAGAAGCGGAGGCAGATCTTTCCACTGCGCCGGGTCCTGAGGCTGTGCGAGCGCCTGGCGAGCCGTCGACTTCAGCTGTTGAGCGGTGGCCCATATGGCCCGGGCGTGGGTGTAGACGCGATAAGCCTTGAACCCGGCCCAGCCGAGGGAGATCAGGATGATACTCGTGAGCGCCAGGATCAGGAATCGGCGATAAGGTGTGCCTCGTCGTGATGGCAGAGAGCGTGTCATCAGTACAGCCCTACGGGGTGTGCGGTTTCAGCAAATACAGTGGACCCTTGCGGATGGCGCTGTAGCGGGTGAGCGGATCCACCATCAGCTCCGCCAGGTAGACCGGCCGGACGCGCACGTTTTCATCCACCAGCGCGCCGAAATCGGGCGGGGTGGATCGCCCCCCGACCAGCACCACGTCGGGATGCCATCTTGCCACCGTTTCCCGGTACCAGTCAAAGGCGTACAGGTTGGCGTTGAGGATGGCCACGTCGGGGCGCAGGCCCAGGCCGTAGCGGAAATACCACAGGGAGAACGTCGGCTGATCGGTGGCCGTGATGATGAGAGCATCATCCTGGGCCGTGGCCAGCGCCTGTCGCCCGAAGTCCACGGCCTCTCGATCTTCCCCCAGATCTTCGGCCGCCCAGTGCATCCACACCTGCCCGGCCGGCAGCAGGGCGAGCGCGAACAGAAGGGCCCCGGCGACCGCGCGAGATCGGCCCGGCCAGCGCTCTCGGACCCATTGGATCGCCTCGGCCCCCGTCACCCAGGCGCCCAGCGCGATCGCGGGCGCCAGCGAGAGGTACACGGGGCTCAGGTAGACGTAGGAGTCCGCCGTGCTGTAGCCCAGCGCGTATACGCTGAACACGGCGACGTTCAGGATCGTCATGCTCAGCAGGCCGCGGTGGTTCGCCTCCGCCCACCACAGCCCAAACAGCGCCAGTGCCAGCCCGGGGAGCGTCAGGTTCTGCAGCAGGAGGGCTGCCCAGCCGGATAGCCGCCACGGAAGCCAGGCGAGGGGGAAGGCGAAGACGAGGGGGCGATATGCCTGTCCGGAGACCAGCCACCAGAGCCGGGGGAGATCACGAGGGTTCCCCCAGTTCACCGGCGGATCCCGATGAGCGGCCCATGGCAGGTACAGATACGTCAACAGGCCGATCGCGCAGCCGATGAGGAGCCCCATGAGGGCGCGTCGGGTCAGGCGCGTCCCGCTCAGCCGGATATATGCGAACATCCCCGGGATGAGCAACGCCAGCGAGAGGTGATTCCCCAGACCCAGGCCGAACAGCAGCCCCACCGCAAGTCCCTGTCTGCCGCGCACGACACCGCCTCCTAGACGGAGCGCCAAGTAGATGAGGGCGGCCGTGAAGAGCGCGTGGAGCCCGTAGACCTCCGTGATGACCGCCTGGGACCATAGGGTGGGGGCGAAGCCGATGAGCAAGGCCACGATCGCTGCAAGGGGGCGTGCGATCGCTTGAGGCGCTTGGGCCTCTCGCAGGGATCGCTCACCGGCCAGCGCGATGAAGACGAGCGCGAGGCTGGTGGTGAGCGCGGAGAAGAGATTGCCCAGGAAGGCAGGAGGGCCGCCTGGCAACGCGAGCATCCCCCGCAGGAGGAGCATGTAGGTGGGATAGCCGGGGGGATGGGGAACGCCGCCGGTCAGTGCAGCGGTCAACAGATCGCCGCCGTCGGCGCCGTTGTGGGCCCAGGTCAGGTCCGGCGCCAGCGTGGCCCGGTAGACGGCGAAGGCGATGAGCGCTGGCCCGAGGGGCCACAAGCGGGTGATGGATCTGGGGCGGCCGCGTGTCACTTGCATCGCGATGTGGGCACATGAGCGCCGGTAGGCGGGAGATAGGCCGGCGGGAGGGGGATGCTGACCCCAGTGGACAGGCGGAGCCCCTCTGTGGTGGCGACCTCGATGATGTTGTCGATGATCTCACCGGGAGGCGCATCGGGTGCGACGATCCCCATGATGGTGAGCTCGACCGAGGAGCCCGCGGCCACGGTGCCTAGAGCGATCTCTACGATCTGCCCTGTCTGCTCCGATGTCCCCTGGGGTGCCTGGACCTCCCCCGGGGTGATCACGGGCGGAAGCTCATCACGTACCGTGACGCCTTCGGCGTCGATGGCACCTGTGTTGCTTATGGTAAGCTGGAAGGCCACCTCACGGCCGGGAATGGCCCAGGGCGGATCCGTTATGAGGTCCAACGCCAGTTCGGGGAGGGGCTGCGGCGTGTCCGTGGGCGTGGGTGTGGGCGTCGGCGGCGGGGCCTCGGTGAGGACGGGGATCGCCGAGATGTCCCCTTGCGTTTGGGTCAAAGGCGCGTAGAGCCAGCCCGTGCGTCCTTCATACTCGATGGCCCACCAGTCTCCCTCGGCATTCTGCCCGAGGATAGGATAGGGCTGCCCTGCGTTCGCGGTCCCGATGATCGCTCGCTCCGTGCTGGGGCCCTCGCGCACGTTCATGTCCCCTCGGGGGATCGCGACCGGCGCGGCGGGCATGGGCGATGTCTCCGGGGATGAGGGGATAGGCGTGTCCGTGGGCGTAGGCGTGGGGTTTGCGGGCGTCGCAGTGGGCAGAGGTTCCGGCTTGTGTTGCTTGGTCGGCGTAGGCGTGGGAACCGTTTGCGCGGGGACGCCCGGCTGAGCCCAGGCCGGCGCGCCGGGGCCGATCGTCGCGAGCAGGATCAGGATCAACAGCGCAGCACCCGTGCTTACAAGCTCTCTCGCCTTGATCATATCACAGCCTCACAGGTTATCGACGGACAACCGCCAGAGGGAAGAACTGTCGCGTGACTCCCACGAAGACATCGCCGATGGCCGTGTTGTTGTCCGGGTTGACGTCACCCTCTACGCCCACCAGCCGGGCATACACCTGGTAATATCCCGGCGAGAGGTTCCGCCATACGATCTCCGCCGTCGCGTCGGATCCCGGCTGCTTCTCGACGATGTCGATCATCGTGCCTCCGCCCTGCGGATCGCCATGCCAGAACTCCACGGTGAACCCGGTGTCGCTGCCGCGTCCGCCGAGGCTTTGGATCCGGACGCGCACGGGGACGTCGATGGGAGCCCCCGTGGGCGTGAGGGGCGGCAGCGCGCCGGCGCTGGGAGTGGTGATAGCCAGATCCAGGGGCAGATCCACAGTGGTAGAGAGCGTGTTGTTGTCCTCGTTGGGCTCCTCGATCTCCCGGCGCGCATCCACCTGGAAGGATATCGTGGCCCCCTGCACGTTCGCCCGGGACCATGTGATGACGGCAGAGGCGTTGCCCTGGTAGCGGCTAGGCACGCCGGGTATGCTCTTCTCCTTGATGAGGGTTCCCGTGCCCACCGGGCCATCCCAGAATCGCACCCGGAACAGGTCTGCGACGGTGTTCCCCCAATTCGTCACCGTGCCTCGTAACTCGAGTTGGGTGGGCTCGATGGCCCAGATGGGGGACTCCAGGACCCGGTAGGTCAGGGACACAGGTTCCAGGTCGACATAGGGGGTGACGAGCGGGGCGGTGTAGGCCGCATACGCCTCTCCCATGGGGGTGATCTGGCCGGTGTCCGGGTCAAAGAGGGCTCCCCAGGTCGTCCCCCAGCCGAAGCTGTTGTCGTCCAGGCTATACCAGGCCCAACGTTGCACCAGCCGATTATCGTCGTCTGGCATGCCCAGTTCGCTGTCTCGCGCGTTCAGGAAGTAATTGAAGGTGTTGTACATGTAATTCCGCACACGCTCGAAGTCGTAGCCCAGCTCCTCGTTGAACAGGATCCCGTACTCGGAGACGATCAGTTCCTTTTTACGTTGTCCGTGGTTGCGCATCCAACGTCGGAAGCGCAGGACCTGATCCTGTAGCAGGTCCATACGGTCCAGGTCGCTGATCTCGATCCACAGCCCACAGTTGGCATCGATGCCCGGCGGGATGTCCGCTCCCCAGGCTCCGAGCTCGCGTGCGCCCGGCGGGGCGCACTGCAACACCTCCTCCAGGGGCAGACCCGGCTTCAGCTCTCGCAACACGAAGGTGTGGATGTTCCACACGTCGACGGGCATCGTCTCCCCGTACAGGCGCTGGTATTCGTCCCACACCATGTTCAGCCACTTCATGCGTAGCGGCGTGGCCTGGACGATGCCGCCGTTCGCGATCCGGGCCGTCGGATCGATGCTCTTGATCAGGTAGTAAAGTTCATGGTAGAGCTGGGCGTAGACGGTGGGGTGTACGCTGTCCTGGGTGTAGATGCGATCGGGCTCGTTGCCGATGAGCCACAGAGTGCCCGGGTTGTTGCGGACCGTCTCGACCAGAGCGTCGCCGTACGGGGAATAGGGAGTGTTACACGATCGGTACTGGCTATCGCACAGCCGGATGATCTGCACATATTCCAGGCCGGCCGGGTTCCTGGTGCGGGAGGTGGAACCCCAATTCACATACCATCCCGCGTGCAGCTTCCCCACGTCGAATCGACCGATGTCGGTGACGACGCCGAAGCCGAAACGCTCGTTGGCGGATGGATAAAGCGTGCCTTGCTGTGTGCCTGTGTCGGCGAGGGCGGGAGTCCCTCCGCCGACGAGAAATCCCAGAATCGTTCCCAATAAGAGAAGCGTCAGAGCCATCTGACGCATAGGACTTACCTCGATGAAGAAGTGGTGATGACAAAGCAAATGTGGGGCACCCCGCGCGCCGGCGCCCCACATCGCGTTTTTATATTTCGAAATCGGTAGAAATCGGGGTTGCCCGTTTAGTAGCACTCACCTCTTGGCCAACATTACTTGCGGCGTGCCCGCATCCGCAACCCCGCGTAGCCAGCCAGACCGGCCAGGCCGCTGCCCAGCATCAGGATCGTGGTCGGCTCGGGGATGATGGGGGGAGCCTGGAAGGTATCCCACGTGAACACGCCTTCGGCGCATTCCGCGTAGATGGTGATCGTCTCATCCAGCTCGATCGGACGGAGCAGGTTGACGACGAAGTTGCCGTCTTGGTCTACAAGACCTGTACCCAGCAGCACGCCATCGGGCCCACTGCCCGAGTAGATGTAGACGGTCACGTTGGCGCAACGGGTATCCAATTGCCCTCGAACCACCGTGTCGCCCTGGGTGGGTGGCGTGATATTCCCCGGGACGCTGGTGCTTGTGCCCTGCATCCAGGGGGCTGCCCACGCACCACCGAACGAGGAGAGCGCTAAGATGATGAGGATCACTGCCGTGATGAGGATAGAAGCGCGTCGGAGCATTCTCCTTTCTCCTTTCTGACCTCGAAGCTAGGGTACTGTCATGGAAGATAGCTAGGGTGATGATCGGGATAATGGAGTGTTTGCCGGGAGGATATACAGAACGGCGAGCGACCACCCCCCTTCCCCACCGATACCGGTACTCCATACCGGCGTTATGCTCATTTCAAGTTTGATGAAGTCGTGCCAAGTATAGCAGATTTCATTAGGATTGTCCAGTGCAAAACCCAGAAGATTTTGTAAAAAGCGTAAGGGAGAGAAGGTTATCCTTTCAGCACGAGAGGCGATCTCATTGACGCTACAAGGCTCCATCCCCTCGCCACACGGCGAAGATCGTCCGCCAGAGGATGGCCAGATCGCGTCGTAGCGAGTAGTGATCGATGTAGTCCAGCTCCAACGCCAGGCGTTCGCTCAGGCTGAGACGGCCGCGGCCGTTCACCTGCATGGGGCCGGTCATGCCCGGCTTCACCGCCAGCCGCCGTCGCTGCTCGTCCGTGTAGAGGCGTACCAGTCGGGCCTCCTCCGGGCGTGGTCCAACCAGGCTCATCTCTCCCTTCAGCACGTTGATGAATTGGGGGATCTCGTCCAGGCTCCAGCGGCGTAGCCAGCGCCCGACGCGCGTGACGCGGGGGTCCGGGGCGTCCTTGATCACGACCCGGTCCAGCTCCTCCGGGTTTTCCGGTTGGGGCGCGCTCCGCTCCGCCTCCGCGTACATGGTGCGCAGCTTGATCATGCGAAAGGGGCGTCCGTGCTCACCCACGCGCACCTGGGTGTAGAAGATGGGGCCGGGCGAGTCCAGTCGGATCGCCAGCGCCAGGATCGGGAGGAGCGGCAGGGTGAGGATCAGGCCTGCCAGGGCGCCGACGATGTCCATGAGCCGCTTGATGATCCGTTGCGATCCGGCGATGGCCGGACGCTGGGGCCCGGTGTAGCCGGCGAAGCGAATGGTGCCCACGGCCAGGCCAGCGCCCAGCGCCGCCGCCCGCACCAGCAGCATGGGCAGCGCGATCAGGGATACGGCGCGATCTCGACGCCAGGCGTGGCGGAGGAAGGGGATGGCGCTGAACGCGAACAGCCCGAACGAGAGCAGGGCTATCCACCCGAGCGGCGGCCAGAGGATCGCCCCGGCCAGCCCCAGCCCGCCCAGTCCGAGCGTGACAATCTGGACCTTCAGCGCCTGCGGGGTATGCGAGTCGCTCATCGCCTTCTCAGGCAGCCAGCGTAGCATCAACGCCTTCCAATAACCGATATGGTACTTGCGCCGGAAGTAGGCTGGGATGGAGGTTACGTGTTGGTGGTACACCTGTGCCTGGGGGACGAAGACCAGGCGATACCCTTTAGAGGCCAGGCGGAATGAGAGCTCCTGATCCTCCACGGTGGGGGCCTGAAAGGTCGTGTCGAACCCCCCGTTCTCCAGGAGGACCGCGCGGCGGTACCCGGCCGAGTACGTGTCGATGAAGTCGATGCGCTCGCGGCCGGCCATGCGCGCGTAGCGCTCCTCGTACTCCACCTGGACGAAGCGGGCGATGAGCTCCCGCTGGCGGGTCAGGTACGTGCCCTTGGCGCCGACCACGCCTGGGTCCGCCAGCGCCTCCAACAGACTACGGGCCCAATGGGGCGTCGGCTCGCAGTCGGCGTCCGTGAAGAGGATGAGGTCGCCTTGCGCCGCCTCCAGCCCTGCGTTGCGGGCCGCGGCGGGCCCGCTGTGCGGGATTCGGATCGTTCGGGCGCCCATGGCCCTGGCGATCTCGGTCGTGTCGTCGGTCGAGCCGTCGTCGACCACGATGATCTCGTAGGTTTCGGCGGGGATGTCTTGGCGATGTAGCGCCTGCAGGCATCGTCTCAGAGTACGGCTGGCGTTGTATGCCGGGACCACGATGGTGACCATCCTCAGGCCTCCAGGCGCGAGACCGGCGTCCGATGGGATTGCAGACTGACCCACATCAGGCTGATGACGCCCAGGATGATGAGCTGCACCACCACGATCAGATGCAACCACACGGCGAAGGCCAGCGCGTGCTCCCGTGGGATGCCGAATAGCCCCAGTCCCACCATGGCCAGGTAGTGGAAGATGCCGATCTTGGCAGGCGAGGAGGGGAGCGCACTGCCTGCCTGCAGGATCACCAGCAGGGCGATGGCGATGAGCGGTGAGGGGGGCAGGTTCAGCGCTCGCAGGAGCAACAGGTTCGTGCCTGCGGACAGCAGCCAGACGAGGATCGTCCATCCCAGCAGGGCGCCCATCTGAGGGGCGGAGTGAAGGGCCGCCAGCCCGGCGTGGGCGGCCTCCCATCCCCGGCTGAGAGGGGTTCCCCAGCGGCTGGGGAGGCGATCGAGCCCCCTCTGGATGAGGGGCTGCGCGCGCTCCAGGAACACGAGGGCGCCGATGAGGGCCAGGGTGAGCCCCACGGCGAGCGTGGCGAGCCCTCGTCCCCACGCGACCAGCCAGGAGGGCCATGCGATCGTGAGGAGGAGGCCGCTGAAGGTGACGAATAGCAGGATCAGGTCGGCCCACTTCTCTATGGCGATGGTGCTGAGGGAGAGGGCCTTGCTGTGCCCCTCCAGGCGCTCCAGGGCGTAGATGCGGGCGAGTTCCCCCAGCCGGGCGGGGATCAGCAGGTTCACCATCATGCCGATTAGCAGGGCGGGCGTCAGTGCCGCCAGGCTGGGACGCTCGCCCTCCTCTGGATAGAGCCCCCGCCAGCGGGCGGCCTTGGCCCCGACGGTGGCGACCACGGAGATGATGGCGAGGCCCGCCCAGGCCGGGTGGATGTCGCCTAGAGCCCGGGTTACCTGCCCGATATCGACCGTTCTCAGGGCCAGGTAAAGCGCTCCGCCGCTCAGGATCAGGCCGAACCAGAAGCGGCCGGCTCTTACTGCCTGGCCGGCCGCCGACGAGATGGTGAAAGGAAACGGAGATTCGTGATCCGGGTTGTGATCCAAGCTGACTACTCTCTTTGTTTCTCCGGCCGTGAGGGCGGTTTGCGGAACCACCGTGTCGCGATGCTGCGCCACCCTCGCCCATCGGCCTGCAGGCTCCGCCGCCGTCGGTAGCCGTTCTCGCTCTCGGAGTAGTAATAATAGTAGTAGTAATAATAGTAGTAGCCGGATCGTCCCGTTGCGAGCTTGTTCAGCGCGACGCCCAGGATGTGAGCGCCCACGTTGGTCAGCTCCTGGCATGCGCGTTGCGCCAGCGGCTGACGCGTCTCCCCGGCGTCGATGACCAGGAGCACGCCGTCGAGCTGGCGGGCCAGCACGGCCGCGTCGGTCACCGCCAGGGCGGGAGGGCTATCGAAGACGAGGATGTCGGCCTCCTGTTGGAGGCGCTGGATCACGTCCTGCATGCGCTGGGACCCCAACAGCTCCGACGGGTTGGGAGGCGTCGGGCCGCTGGTGAGGACCCACAGGTTTTCGACCTCGGTGGGCTGCAGATAGCCGTCCAGGATGGGATCCGCCCCGGTGAGCAGGGAGGTCGTCAGGCCCGCGGCGTTGGGCAGGCCGAAGAACTTATGCAGGATAGGACGCCGCAGGTCGGTATCGATCAGGATCACGCGCTGCCCTGTCTGGGCCATGACCACGGCCAGGTTCGCCGCGGTCGTGCTCTTGCCCTCGCTGGGGCTGGAGCTGGTCACCAGGAGCGTGCGGATGGGGCGATCGACGCTGGAGAACTGGATGTTGGTGCGCAGGGTGCGGTAGGCCTCGGAGATGGGGGATTTCGGCTCGCTGTGCGTGATGAGCTGTTGCGCTCGGCCATCGGTGCGGATGCGAGCGATGGCGCCAAGTGTAGGCAGCCCCAGGATCTGGGAGACGTCGTCGGGCGTCTTGATCGTGTCGTCCAGGTACTCGATGAGGAAGACGCCGCCGATGGCGAGCATGGCTCCTACGATGGCGGCCAGGAGGGTGTTGAGCAGGACGCGCGGCCGCACCGGGTAGGTGGGCACCTCCGCGGGCTCTGAGATGACGATGTTGTTGATGGAGCGGGCCTCCGCCAGGCGGATCTCCTCGTAGCTTTGCAGCAGGTTGGAGTAGCTGTTGCGATATTGCGTCAGCGCGCTCTGGAGCCGATCGAGTTCAGCCTGTTGTGCCGGGGTCTCCGGCGTGCCCAGGCGGGTGATGGCCTCCTGGGTTTTTGCGATGTCCTGTTGGATCGCCTCGATCTCACGCGCCAGGTTCTCCTTGGAGCTGGCGAACCGTCCCAGTTGCATGCGCTCGTTGCGCTCCGCGAAGATGACCGGGATCATGTTGGCGATCTCGGCCGCCAGCTCTGGGTTCGGGCTCTCCACACTGAGGCGGATGAGCTGGGTGTCCCGCACCGGCTGCACGGAGATCTCCTTTGCCAGCTCGTTGGCCTCCATGGGCAGGCCAAGCCGCTCGATCACCTGCTCCAGCACGGGACGGGTCTTCAGCAGCTCGGCATATGTGCGTGCCAGCCGCTCGCTGGTGAGGATCGCGGTGTAATCGTTCAGATCGGGGTTTTGCGCCTCATTGATCAGCAGGGTCACGGAGGCTTGGTAAATAGGGGTACTGTTGCGGCTGACCCAGTATGCCGTGCCGCCGGCGAGGATCGTACAAAGCAGGATAAGCCATAGCCACCGCCAGATGATGTTCGCGTATTGTCTGAGTTCCATGGGGTAGCCTGCGCTCCTTCTGTGTCAGTTTGATTGAGACAACACCCTGATCTGGGTGCCCACCATCTGGATGCGCGAGACACCTGGAGCTCTCAACCCGTTGAGAGCTTCAAGGGGTCCGTGCGTATCCGTTTATTCCTGCAGTTTCGCTCGCACGATCACGCGATGGGTGTTCGTCCAGAAAGGCCAACAGGTGATCAACGTCAGGCTGGGCTCATCCGTGGGAGCCATCCATTGGGCGTTCTTCCGCCGTTCCTCCTCAGAGGCGCCGACTTCCTGTAACAGCAGGACCTGTTCCACTTGATACGTATAATCACGCCCGTCGGCCGTGTAGACCTGGATCTCCGCTCCCGGGATCAGCCGGGGCTCCTTGCGATCGATATCCCGGCTGATCTGCTCGAAGACCTTTCCCTTGATATTATGGTGTCCGGAGATGACCACGTTGCCGACCTGCCCCGGATTGGCGCTGTTGACGTGATGGCCGGCTGCGTAATCGGCGGTTTGCCACTCGCTGCGTCGTTCCTCGCCCTCCCCCACGATGTGCCATCCAACCTCTACGACGGGTACGTCGATGCCAAGCGCGGGGATCACCAGGCGTACCGGTGGGCTGTCAGGCGTCGGTGTGGGGGGGATATGGGATACGCCCTCCTCTTGGATGGGCTTCGTTGGGACAGGGGTCGACGTTGCCTGTGGGCGCGGTGTAGAGGTCGCGTCGGTGACCTGCGAGACGGTCTCGGTGACCGTGGGAAGTGCCTGCTCGGGCTCCTGCCGCGCACTGCATCCTACGATGATGCCCAAGAGCAACATGAGGCTGGCTGCAAGCAACCTTATCAATGGTAAGAATTGGTACGAGCGGATCTTTCGTATGATAGGCATCTGCTTTTTGGTGATGATCCCGCATCCCAGCCGGCGAACCCGTGTCCCGCTCTCTACAGTACATGTCAACGTGAATCGCAAAAGGCTACCAGCGTATGCTATTATATCCTAGCCAGAGCGAAAAGGCAATACGTTTGCTTACCTATGTGGGTGGACGTGATTTCCCCGTGCCGCTCGTTTTCCTGGCTCCCTCAAAGGTTTCCATCTTTTTTGGCTCGTGTGTGTTAGAGCGTGCCTGAGGATTTATCGGCAAGGTGTCTGAGGGGTCTCCCCCAACGACCCGCTCCACAGGGGGAGGTGTGGAGGGGACCTCCCCTCCACGGGAACCCCCTCGCTTTTCCGGCATGCACCTGCCTTTCTCGGTCCTTCCCAAGAGATCCAGGCCGAGGCCGGGCAGGTCGAAGGCAGGAGAAGGACTTTTTCCACCCCACAGCAGAAGCAACGGCGTTTCTCAGACACACTCTTCTTGATCTTCACGTGGTGAAAGAAACATGCGGGCCGCGTCATTCATTTCGGATAAGTGGGGGCAACCCACCGGGTCGCCCGTTGGTATCAGGTTAAGCGATACGGAAGCGTGGCCCCACATCTCTGGGGTGGCTCGGAGGGGAAGCCCCTCCCCTTTCAGGTGTGACCGTCTGTGGAGGGAAAAGCGACGGCGGGGACCTCGCCCACGCTGTTCAGTTGATGCGAATAGGGCGACTCGCCAGGTCGCCCTACAGAACCCTGCTATTTCCTGAAAACCAGGGTTCATACCATAGGTTGACGGATAGCACATTTGTTCTTATAATGAGGATGTAAGGATGGGTGACACAGAGGAGGGAGCTCGCGAGCAGGTGAGGTAGAGGGAGGATCGGATGCTCGTAAAGGCGGTGGTGGACGTCCGTGACCGGGTGTCCTTGCTGAGTCAGGCCGCTCGATATGACGCCTGTCCGGAGGCCGGGCGGGTTGTCTCCGCCCCGCCCACGCGGGGGGCGAGGGTGCCCGCGGGATTCCTGCCGGAGCAGCGGGTCTCGCATGTCCTCGCCGGGGGACGGCGCATGCCCGTGCTCAAGATCTTGCAGACCAGCGCCTGCGAGCGGAACTGCTTCTATTGCCCCTTCCGCGCGGGTCGAGGGTTCCGCCGCGAGTCCCTTTCCCCCGACGACCTGGCTCACACCTTCGATCAGATGACCCGCGCCGGATTGGTGGAGGGGCTGTTTCTGAGCTCCGGCATCCTGAACACGACCCGCAGCATGGACCAGATGATCGCCACCGTCGAGATCCTGCGCCGGAAGTATGAGTTTCGCGGGTATGTCCACCTGAAGCTGTTGCCCGGCGCGGAGGCGGCGCACATCGAGCGGGCGATCGCGCTGGCGGATCGGGTGAGCGTGAACCTGGAGGCGCCGACGCCGGCTCGTCTGGCGCGGCTGGCGCCTCGCAAGGAGTTCACCCGTGAGCTGTGGGATACGCTGCACCGCGCGGCGGCTCTGATTCGGATGATGCGGCGGGAGGGGCGACCTGCCGCCCGCGCCGGCATCGTCACCCAATTCGTCGTCGGGCCCGCCGGGGAGAGCGATCGGGAGCTGTTGGCCACCGTGCAGGCCCTATACAATGCTCAGGTGCTCTCCCGGGCGTACTTTAGTGCCTTTTCCCCCGTCCCCGATACCCCGCTGGAGGACCATCCACCGACCCCCTCACTGCGTGAGCATCGCCTCTATCAGAGCGATTTCCTCCTCCGCTACTATGGGTTCCGCGCCGATGAGTTGGTCTATGATGAGGATGGCCATCTCGTGCTGGATCGGGATCCGAAGCTGGCCTGGGCGCTGGCGCATCCGGAGCGGTTCCCGATC
Source organism: Chloroflexota bacterium (assembly GCA_013152435.1). Taxonomy (NCBI): domain Bacteria; kingdom Bacillati; phylum Chloroflexota; species Chloroflexota bacterium. The sequence goes on from JAADGJ010000059.1 coordinate 86,122, forward strand.
GAGGTGAACCGGGCGGGGCGTCATCTTCTCCTTCGCGTGCCGGGCATCGGCCCGCGTTCGGCCGATCGCATCCTCGCGGCCCGTCGCTGGGGGACGCTGCGCGATCTGGGCCAGCTGAGGCGTCTGGGTGTGAATACGGAACGGGCGGCCCCCTTCCTCCTCCTGGCCGGGCGCGCTCCGGCCGTTCAACTCCCGCTGTTCCCCGAATGGCGCGCCGCATCCTGAGCCTTGGGCGTTCCGAACGATATATTCTTGACGAAATTCCCCTTTTCATGGCATACTCTGTTGCGAGCCATCCTGATGGTGAGCTCTTTGGTGGGAATTGTGTGTGATCGGGCGTTCACACGATAGCAGGGCGGCTGGCGCCGATAGGGGATGATGACCCAGGAGCCCTCGGCGATGCACGAGATTGAAATCCAGGTCCGCCCGGCGGCGCAGGAGGATCGAGCTCGTATTCTGGCGTTGCTCGATCAGGCTCGTCGCCAATACGTGGCCTTTGGCCTCGAGGACCTTTCCAGCCTGTTGGCTCATCCCACCCACATTTTCGTCCTGGCCGATACGGGGCCGTTATTGTGGGGGATCGCGTGCGCCACGGTGCGGCCACGTCCGGTGGCCCCCGGTGAGGAGGCGTCGGTCAACTGGAGCTATCTGCGCGGGCTGGCGCTAACCAACGGCTGGCGTGCCGAAGTGGGTGTGTGGACGCTGCTGGAGGGCCTGCGTGTGGGGCTGCAGGCCCGTGATGCCACGTATCTGGTCGCCTATGCCACTCAACCGTGGATGGTACATCCTCTGTTAAAAGCGGGGTTGCGTCCCGTTGAGCACATCATCACGTATGAGCGTACTCATCGGGCGTTGCCCAAGTCCGTGCTTCCCCCTCATGTCCATATCCGCCCAGCTCGCCCGGATGACGTGTCCGACCTGACCCTGCTGGATGCGGCCGCCTTTGAGCCGCTATGGCGTTTGGCCAGCGGCGAGCTGATCGGGCTGCTGGTGACCAGTGGGCATTTCGTCGTGGCCGAGCGCGCCGGGAGGCTGGTGGGATACGTGTGCAGCGACGTGCAGCGCGGCCTGGGCCACGTGCATCGTCTGGCGGTGCATCCCGATGTGCAAGGGCAGGGGATCGGCCGGGCCCTGCTGGCCGACGCGCTGGCGTACTGCCAGTCCGCCGGTGCCTCACTGGTCACGATCAATACGCAGCAGAGCAATGCTCGATCGGATCGTCTGTATCGTCGGTTCGGATTTCGGCCGATGCCTCGGCGGATTCCCGTCATGATGGGGGAGATCGCCGCTCGCGAAGGGCAGATCGCGCAAGATCGGCCGCCGTGACGTCGTGTAACCGGGGAGATCGATCGGCCTGCGGCTTTTGAGCCGTTGGCTTGGGAACCCTCGGGAGGGGAAGACGTCTCTGATATGTACCCAGCGGGGGTTCTCTAGGCGCTTCAAGTTCATGCGATGAGTGAGGCGTGGAGATGAGCCGACGAGGCCGATCGATTCGATTTGGGTGTTTCATCGTTTGCATTATAGGGGTGATGTTGTTCGTCGCCTGTGCGGACCTTCTGGGGCCCGCACGTGTCCATGAGAGGACGCAGGATCGCCTGATCGCGGCCGTCGAGTCGTATATGACGGACCTGCCGGGGCCGACGCCCAAGCTGTTCCTTACCACACGAGTATATGATCGAAACGGCGTGCTCATAGGCGAGTTCTGGGACGAGGGTCGTCGCTACTGGGTGCCCCTGGAGCGCATCGCCCCGGCCTTACGCCAGGCGACCATCGCGACCGAGGATAAGACGTTTTACACGAATCCGGGCGTGGACTGGGCGGCCATCGCCCGCGCGGTCTTCCAAAACACGACCGAGAGGGAGATCGTCTCCGGGGCCTCCACGATCACCCAACAGTTGGCGCGGAACATCGCCTTCACGTATGAGGAGCGCATCGCCCGTTCGCTCGATCGCAAGGTGCGAGAGGCGGCGCTGGCGCGGGAGCTGACCCGGCGCTTTACCAAGGATGAGATCCTGGAGATGTACCTGAACGTGGTCTATTATGGGCATCTGGCGTATGGCGCCGAGGCGGCCGCCCGCACGTACTTTGGAAAATCGGCAGCTGAGCTCACGCTGGCCGAGAGCGCTCTGCTAGCCGCGCTCCCTCAGGCCCCTCGTGATCTGGATCCTCTGGTGCCGGGGAACCTGGAGCGGGCGAAGGCGAGACAGGGGCTGGTGTTGGCGTTGATGGCGCGCAACGGATTCATCACGCCGGAGGAGGCGGCAGCGGCGTATTCTGAGCCATTGGAGTTCCGCCCCGCCGAGGTGCCCCGTGTGGCCCCCCATTTCCTGGTCTACGTGCGGCATCTCTTGGAGGCCCAGTACGGGAAGGACGTGGTGGCTCGCGGGGGGCTGACGGTGATCACGACGCTGGACACCCGGCTCCAGCAGGTCGCCCAGGAGATCGTCCGGGATCGGGTGGAGGAGGTGCGGGAGCGTTATCGTCTGACGAACGCCGCCCTGGTGGCCTTGAAGCCGGGCAGCGGCGAGATATTGGCGATGGTGGGCAGCGTGGATTTTTACAGCCCGGACATCGATGGGCAGGTGAACGTCACGTTGCGCCCCCGGCAACCCGGGTCCGCCATCAAGCCGATCCTCTATGCGCTGGCCTTCACGCGCGGCTACAGCCCGGCCAGCTTGATCTGGGACGTGCCCGCGGAGTTCCCGCTGGCCGACGGAAGCGTGTATGAGCCGGAGAATTATGACGAGAAATTCCATGGCCCGGTGCGGTTGCGGGATGCGCTGGCCAACTCCTTCAACGTGCCCGCGGTCAAGTTGCTGAACCAGGTGGGCATTCCCGACATGTTGGATCTGGCCCATGCGATGGGGATCCAGGGGTTGGATCAGCCGGCCAGCCATTATGGCCTGTCCCTGACGTTGGGGGGCGGGGAGGTGACGTTGTTGAGCCTGACCAACGCGTTCGCCACGTTGGCCAACGGTGGCGGATATGTGCCCCCGGTCGCCATCCTCGGCATCGCGGATCGGGCGGGGCGTACGGTTGTGCGATATCAACCTCCCCAGCCCAAGCCGGTTGTGGACGCCCGGGTGGCCTATCTGGTCACCTCGATCCTGTCGGATAATGAGGCGCGAACGCCCATGTTCGGAGCGAATAGCCCGTTGCGGTTGAGCCGTCCCGCCGCGGCCAAGACCGGCACGACGACGGACTGGCGGGACAACTGGACGGTGGGGTACACGCCGTATCTGGCCGTCGGCGTGTGGGCGGGCAACAATGACGGCACGCCCATGCAACACACCTCCGGCCTCACCGGCGCGGCCCCCATCTGGCATGACTTCATGGAGGCGGTGTTCGCCGATCCGATCCTGGACGCGGCCGTCCGCTCGCCGGACGATCCGCTGGACTTCCCTCGGCCTGAGGGGATCATTGAGGCGCCGATCTGCGAGCTCTCCTCGCTGAACTTCGGCCCCGACTGTCCGGTCACGCGTTCCGAGCTCTTCATCGACCCGACCATCCCGATCACCATCGGCGTGCCCGGCGGCGAGATCGCCGCCCGGCCGGTGGTGACGGATACGGCGGCCATGATGGCGTCGCTGGATCCGGCGTGGACCGTCAGGCAGGTCATTCGCCTGGCCCCCGTGCAGGGGCCGGATAAACCCGCCCCGCTCCTGTGCACGACGGAGCTGGGGGGAGAGCCCATGGCCGTGATCCGGGTGCCGGAGGATCCGGAGGAGGCGGAGCGCGCTCGGGAGTGGGCCGCCCGCGCGGGGATCCCTGCCGAGCCGCCGCCCTGTGATGCCCAGATCGCTCGCGATATGCCGGGCGTGGTCGCCTCGGCCCGCATCACCTCGCCGGAGGCTGGCAGCGTGATCACCGGCCCGGTCGCAATCCTGGGCTCGGCCGTGTTCGACCCGAGGCAGATCCAGTTCTATAAAGTGGAATTCGGCTATGGCCATAACCCCACGGACTGGATCACCATGGGGGATGTTCACTCCACGCCGGTCGCCAACGGCTGGCTGGAAACGTGGTATGCGGATGCCCTGCCACCCGGCCCCTATGCGTTGCGGGTGGTTTTGGTAAAATGGGACGGGAATTTCCTGGCCACTGCGCCCGTCCCGGTGCAGGTTCAGCGTTAGGCCCACCGCTCGATGGGAGCGAGCAGGCTCGCTTTGGGCGTGGGATCGAGATGCGGATTCGGTGGCGATAGGGGAATGCGCCCTGCGATTCGGGATACGGAGCGTCACGTTGGGAGGCGTCGCTCATTTGCCAGGCTGCGCAGGACCGGATCTGCCAGGATAGGGAGCGATGATTGCATCCGTGCAGCACGCGACCTTTATCGTGGCAGACCGTCATACCTTTTAGAGCGCTTGCTTTTACTCTGTCATCTTCCCTGCAAGCGTCGCTTCTCTGGAATAGGAGGACAACCTCATGAGATGCCAAGCCTTGCGACCTCTCCAGCTGTGGATCGTGTTTACTTTGATATTGGCCTCCCTGTTCATGTGGGGGGGCACATCCTGGGCGCAGGATCAGGTACTTCCCCAGCGCGTCGTCGCGGAGCGCGCCCAGAGCCCTATGGCGTGTCAGGAAGTGGTGACGAACGGCGGCTTTGAGGCGAACCTGGGATGGATCTTCCCGATCACGCCGGCCACGGGCGCGTACGATACGGCGGTCCCTCATACCGGGTTGCGGAGCGCCCGGCTGGGCTTGTTGCCCGACATGGAGTTGACCAACCCTGAGCTGGTCAACGAGGTGCAGCGCAACCTGTTGGGCGAGGCCGCTCCCGCAGGGGCCGCGTATTCCACCGTGTACCAACGCATCACGATCCCGGCCGATGCGGAATATGTGACGCTCTCCTACTGGTACCGGCCGGGCACGGAGGCGACCAGCGGCGACTGGCAGCGTGTGTTGCTGCTCACGGCCAACTATACGCTGCTGAAGGACCTGACCGGCCAGCGCCTGGAGGACACCAATCAGTGGACGTACGAGGTCTTTGACCTCACCCCCTATCGCGGGAGCACCATCGTGCTGTACTTCGAGGTGTACAACAACAGCACGGCCTCTACCGGGCGCACCTGGATGTACGTGGACGACGTGAGCGTGCAGGCCTGTGTGCCGTCGCCTACTCCCCCGCCGGTCCTGGCGGAGCTGGCCTGCTACGATGGCGCGGAGCCGACCACTGGGTACGTGGACGTGGATCGAGCCCTCACCGCCGATGAGCTGGGCCCCATCCTGGGCCGGACCGTCTACCTCTCCTTCGAGGTGGATACCGATAACGACGATCTGCTGACCTACGGGTTCCTGGATGACATCGGCTTCCTGATCGGAGAGGAGGGGGGAAATCGGCCTCCCGATGGGGCGGAGGTGGATCTGATCGCGAACGGGGGCTTCGAGACGGGAGACTTCACCACCTGGCAGATCTATGGTAGCGGGCTGCCGCCTGAGCTGGTGCAGGCTTCCGAGTTCCCGGGGTACGTGCGGAGCGGTTCCTATGCGGCCATGCTGGGCGGGTACGCGGACGCGCATGACTGGATCCGTCAGGTGATGGTGATCCCGGACAGCCTGGCCAGCGCCCGGATCCGCTACAGCTACTACGTCGTCGGCAGTGAGTCGGAGTCCGGGCAGGATCAGGTGTGTGTGCGCCTGCGCGCCGCGGATGGCCTGCCTGCTCCAACCCCGACGCCCACGCCCACGCCGACGGATACGCCGACTCCGACGATGACGCCGACGCCCACACCGACGCCGACGGACACGCCGACCCCAACAGATACGCCCACGCCGACGGATACACCGACGCCGACGGACACACCGACGCCCACCAGCACGCCGACTACGGAGGCGGCAACCCCAACACCGACTCACACACCCACGCCCACGCCTTCGTCGGCGCCTACGGTTCCGCCGTCCAATGGGCCATCTCCCTCCATCTTCAAGGTGTTCATACCTTCCGTGTCGATGGGGCTGATGTTGCCGTTGGGCGCGGCGGCGCTAGGCGTGGTGTTGCTGCGGCTCTTCGGCGACTCGAAGAAGAAGAAACGATAATCAACGCCCTCGGGCTCTCGTCGTAAGGTTTCATTCATCGGAGGACGCCGGGCGAAATCATGAGGCCCGGCGTCCTCGCGTTTTGGATTTGCTCTCAGAGTGTGCCTGAGAAATGTTGTTGCTTCTGCTGTGGGGTGGAAAAGTCCTTCTTCTGCCTTCGACCTGCCCGGCCTCGGCCTGGGCCCTTCGGGAAGGGCCGAGAAAGGCAGGTGCAGGCCGGAAAAGCGGAGTTTCCGTGGAGGGGAGGCCCCCTCCACACCTCCCCCTGTGGAGCTGGAGTTGAGGGGGACTCTCAGACATCTTGCCGGTAATTTTCAGGCACGCTCTCGGAGTGTGCCTGATGCCTCGCCCGGCCTTGCCCACCTGAATCGGGCCGGGGAAGGGCAGGTGCAAAGTGGAAAAGGGCGTGTTGGGGCGAAGGGAGGGTCCCTGCACCATCCCTGCGAGCTTGCAGTGGGCATCGTGGGTGGTTTCGCAGAATTTCCTCCATTTTGGATACACTATTGGATGACGGAGCTTCTTGTGAGTGCAACCCTGGCGTGTTATACTTCGGCGCGTGTGCTCAGACCGGAATGCTCGCCGGGCGGTCCTGGTGGTGGGCTTCTGGGACGGGTTCGCGTTCATGTCGCATCGCACGTGAGGGGGAAATGTCCGGCGTGAAGTTCGCTTTCATCGGCGGCGGCAGTTTGCAATGGGCTCCGAAGTTGCTGACCGACATCGCGTTGACCCCCGGCCTGGAAGGCAGCCGGGTGGACCTGTACGACATCAACGCGGAACTGGCGGAGATGATGCAGCAGTTGGGGCGGCGCATCGCGGAGGAGGCCGGGACCGGCATGCAGGTGCGGGTTGCGGGTGAGCGCAAATCCGCCCTGGAGGGGGCGGACTTCGTGATCTTCTGCATCGCCCAGGGCGGCCTGGAGGCCATGCGCCATGACATCGAGATCCCCTGGCGATATGGGATCGCCCAGCCCGTTGGGGACACGGTGGGCCCGGGGGGCATCTCCCGCGCGCTGCGCCACATCCCGGTCGTCGTGGAGATCGCCCGGGAGATGGAGTCGCTCTGCCCGGATGCGTGGTTGCTCAACCTAACCAATCCGATGACCACCATCTGTCGCGCGGTGACCAAGGCCACGTCGATTCGAACCATCGGCCTGTGTCACGAGATGCACGGCGTCAAGCGGCATCTGAGCGGCATCCTGGGGATGCCATACGAGGCCATCCGGGTGCGTGCGGCGGGGGTGAACCACCTGCCGTGGATCCTTCAGATGAGCATCGACGGCCGGGATGGCTTCGAGCTGTTGCGGGGGTGGATCGCGGAGAACGGGGTGTTCCGCTTCGCCAGCGAAGGGCTGGATGGCACCTATGCGTCCGTGTTCCGGGATCGTTTGGCCGTCAAGCTTTCCCTTTTCCAGGTGTATGGCGCGTTGGGCGCGGCCGGCGACCGCCATCTGGCGGAGTTCTTCCCTCATTTCCTCACGGAGGCCAACGGCTGGGGGCGCCGTTTCGGCGTCGAGCTGACCACCATCGAGCACCGGGAGCAAGGGCGTGACCGGGCCTATCAGCGCATCCGGGAGCTCGTGTCCTCGGGTGAGCTGCCGCCGCTGGAGCGCTCCGCCGAGCAGCTGGCGCCTGTGGCCGCCGCGCTTTCGGGTGGGCCGGAGGGTCGGTTCATCATCAACATCCCCAACGAGGGGCAGATCCCCGAGCTGCCGCTGGATGTGACGGTGGAGACGTACGCCTGGGTGAGCGAGCGGGGTGTGGAGCCCCTCACCGCTGGCCCGATCCCGCCCGCGATCGTGCAGATCCTGCGCCGGGTCAGCGGCGAGCAGGAGCTGATCGTGGAGGCCGCCCTGCGCGGGGATCGTCAGCTGGCGCTCCAGGCCATGCTGGCGGACGCGCTGGTCAGGGATTGGACGATCGCGGAGCCGATGTTGAACGACCTCCTGGCGGCCAACGCCGCGTATTTGCCGCAATTTCAGGTCTAGCATGGGCGAAGATCCTTTGTGCTTGTGTTGGGAAGGTGAGTGGTAAGGGTGTGACCTGTATCCGTGTAGCAGGGGGAGGTTCCATGGAGTCGAGAGAGTCCTCTATTCGGCGTGTCGCCTTCATCGGAAATTATCTGCCGCGCCAGTGCGGCATCGCCACGTTCACTACGGATTTGTGCGAATCCATCGCGGCCCGATATCCGGAGACGACATGTTTCGCCGTCCCGGTGAATGATACGGAGGAAGGATACGACTATCCGCCCCGGGTGCGGTTTGAGTTGCAGGAAAATGATTTGACATCCTACCGGCGCGCCGCGGATTTCCTGAACATCAACAACGTGGATCTGGTCTGTTTGCAGCATGAGTATGGGATCTTCGGAGGCCCAGCCGGGAGCCATATCCTGGCGTTGCTGCGAGAGCTGCGGATGCCGGTGGTGACCACCCTGCACACGATCCTGCGCGAGCCGGATCGCAACCAACGCAGGGTGTTGGAGGAGATCGCTCGCCTGTCCGATCGACTGGTCGTGATGAGCGAGCGCAGTCGGGAGTTCCTGCAGACCATCTACGGCGTGCCGGAGGAGAAGATCGATCTGATCCCTCACGGGATCCCGGACGTTCCCTTCGTCGACCCCAACTTCTATAAGGATCAGTTTGGCGTGGAGGGGCAACTGGTCCTATTGACCTTTGGGCTTCTGTCGCCGAATAAAGGGATCGAGAACGTGATCAAGGCGTTGCCCGCCATTCTGACCCGGTACCCGAACGTCGTGTACATCGTCCTGGGGGCTACGCATCCCCACGTGAGACGACGGGAGGGGGAGACCTATCGGCTGGCGCTGCAGCGGCTGGCGAGAGCGCTGGGAGTGGGGAAGAACGTCATCTTCCACAACCGCTTCGTCAGCCTGGAGGAATTGATCGAGTTCATCGGTGCCGCCGATATCTACATCACCCCCTACCTGAATCGGGAGCAGATCGTCTCCGGGACGTTGGCCTACACGGTCGGGGCGGGCAAGGCGGTGATCTCAACGCCGTACTGGTATGCGGAGGAGTTGCTGGCCGACGGGCGTGGCCTGCTCGTCCCCTTCGATGATTCGGAGGCCATCGCGGAGCAGGTGCTCTATCTCCTGGACAACGAGGCCGAGCGTCATGCCATGCGCAAGCGGGCTTATCTCTTCGGCCGGGAGATGATCTGGCCCACGGTGGCGCAGCGTTACATGGAGAGCTTTGAGCGCGTTCGAGAGGAGCGCGCCCATGCGCCGCGTCCCGCCTTCGTGCCCAGGACGCTGGATAAGCTCCCCAGCGAGCTGCCCATCCTCAAGCTGGACCACCTGCGTCGCCTGACCGATGATACGGGGATCTTGCAGCACGCGACCTTCGTGGTGCCCAACTATCACGAGGGGTACACCACCGACGACAATGCCCGGGCGCTCATGGTGATCGCCTTGCTGGAGGAGTTGGGGGAGAGCGCGTTCACGGACACGCGAGGGTTGGCCTCTCGCTATCTGGCCTTCCTCTGGTACGCGTTCAACCCGGAGAACGGCCGGTTTCGCAACTTCCTCAGCTACGACCGTCGCTGGCTGGAGGAGGTGGGATCCGAGGACAGCCATGGCCGGGCGCTATGGGGCCTGGGCACGGTGCTCCGACGGTCGCGCCGTGAGGGGGTGAAAGCCCTGACCGGCCGGCTGTTCAACGTCGCCTTGCCGGCCGTGCTGACGTTCCAAAGCCCGCGCTCCTGGGCCTTCGCCCTCATCGGCATCCATGAGTACTTGAAGGAGTTCGCCGGCGATCGGGCGGCCTTGACCGCCCGGGAGGAGCTGTCCGGGCGACTCCTGAAGCTCTATCAGGCGAACAGCTCGGAGGAATGGCCCTGGTTTGAGGATACGTTGACTTACTGCAATGCCAAGCTCCCCCATGCTCTGCTCCTGAGCGGCCGTGAGATGGGGCGGGAGGACATGCTCAATGTGGGGCTCAAGACGCTCTCCTGGCTGGTGGAGATTCAGAAGGCCGATGAGGGGCATTTCGTGCCCATCGGCAATGCGGGGTTCTATCCCCGGGAGGGCGAACGGGCTCGCTTCGATCAGCAGCCGATCGAGGCCCATGCGACGGTGTCCGCCTGTCTGGCCGCGTACCGCATCACCGGCGACGAGAAGTGGCAGCATGAGGCCCTGTGCGCCTTTGAATGGTTCCTGGGGCGTAACGATCTGGGACTGCCGCTTTATGACCCCACTACGGGGGGATGTCGGGACGGGCTGCAGCCTGATCGCCTAAATCAGAACCAGGGGGCGGAGTCCACACTGGCATTCCTCCTCTCCCTGCTGGAGATGCGGCTGGCAGAGCATATCATCGGCAACGGTTCATAACCGAAGAAGAGAACAGCATCAGGAGGCAGGTTGGAGAGCCACGATGAGCGAGAATCGACATTATGAGACGCTCTTCCACCGACACCCGCGCAATCCGATCCTGACGGCGGCGGATTGGCCCTATCCGGTGAACAGCGTCTTCAACCCCGGTGCCATCCGGCTTCCGGACGGTACGACCCTGCTGCTCTGCCGGGTGGAAGACCGGCGTGGGCATTCGCATCTCTGCGTGGCGCGTTCGGCCAACGGCGTGGACGGCTGGGAGATCGATCCCGCGCCCACACTGGTGCCCGACCTGGAGAACCACCCCGAGGAGCTGTGGGGCATCGAGGATCCACGCATCACCTACGTGCCGGAGCTGGGGAAGTATGTGGTCACGTACACGGCGTACTCACGCGGCGGCCCCGGCGTCGCGCTGGCGTTGACCGAGGACTTCCAGCACTTTGAGCGCTTCGGCATGGTGATGCCCCCGGAGGACAAGGACGCGGCGTTGCTGCCCAGGCGCATCGGCGGCCATTGGGCGCTGATTCACAGGCCCATGAGCTCCCTGGGCGCCCACATATGGATCTCCTACTCGCCGGACCTTCGTCACTGGGGAAGCCATAAGCTGATGTTGCGGGCGCGACGCGGTGGCTGGTGGGATGCCAACAAGATCGGCCTTTCGCCGCCTCCGATCGAGACCCCGCGCGGGTGGCTGGTCATCTACCATGGCGTGCGCCAGACCGCGTCCGGGAGCCTCTATCGGCTGGGGCTGGCCCTGTTCGATCTGGAGACCCCAGAGCGTTGTCTCCTGCGGGGCCACTCGTGGATCTTCGGCCCCGAGGAGCCCTACGAGCGGTTCGGAGATGTGAACAACGTGGTCTTCCCCTGTGGCTATACCATCGCTCCGGATGGCGATACCATCTACCTGTACTACGGCGGCGCCGATACATGCATCGCGCTGGCCACCGGCAGCATCCGGGCCCTGTTGGATTGGCTGGATCGGCACGGTGAGCCGGTGCCCACGACCTGGCCGTTTGGGAAGTAAGGTGGGGAAGGGCGATGAAGAATCCGCATCCGGAACGTCCGTTGGTCTTCGCCCATCGGGGCGCGAAGGCCGTCGCGCCGGAGAACACCATCCCTGCCTTTTTGAAAGCCGCCGAGATGGGGGCCGACGGGGTGGAGCTGGATGTCCAGTTCTCATCGGACGGCGCGCTGGTGGTCATCCACAACATGACGCTGGATGAGACCACGGATGGCCATGGCCGGGTGACGTCTCACACGTTGGAGGAGCTGAAGCGCCTGGACGCCGGGAGCTGGTTCGCCCCGGAGTTCGCCGGCACGCGCCTTTGCACCCTGGAGGAGGCGTTGGATGCCATCGGCGATCGGTTGCTGGTCAACATCGAGATGAAGTCCTTTTCCATGGGGAACGATGGCATGGCGGAGGAAGTCGCCCGGATCATCCAGCAGCGCGATCTGTACGATCAGGTGCTGGTCTCCTCGTTCAACCCGTTCACGCTGCGGCGGCTGAAGAAGGTGGACCCGCGAATCGAGACCGGGCTGCTGTACGCTCCGGGGCTGCCGGTCTATCTCAGCCGGGCGTGGCTGAGGCCCTGGGCCCGGCCGGATGCGCTCCATCCCGAGTACGTGATGGTGGATGAGGCGTACATGCAATGGGCACGCCGCAAGGGGTATCCGGTGAACGTGTGGACGGTCAACGAGCCGGACGACATGCGGCGTATGATCGATCTGGGCGTGAACATCATCATCACCGACTATCCCGACCGCCTGTTGGAGCTGCTGGCATAGCCGGAGGCGTCGGGCGGTCGGTGTGGAGGCATCGTGTGCAGAGCCCCGGATGCAACCATCCGGGGCTCTGATTGCCTTCTTCGCTCATATTGGCGTGCCCGACATGCGCGGGGGCGGCGCATGCGTTGTCTGTCGAGCGTGAGCGTCGCCTACTCCAATATGAGCATTTTCGTTTAGATCTTGTGCGTGAGGACGAAGTCCAGCAGGTCGTCCAGGCGGGCGGTGGCCAGACAGCACACCTTATCGGCCGCCCCGTAGTAGACGTACAGGACGCCGTCCTTCAGCACGGCCCCCTGTGGGAACACGACGTTGTTGACGTCGCCCACTCGCTCGAACTCGGCCTCGGGTTCCAGGATGGGATGGGGCGAGCGGGCGATGACCCGGGTGGGGTCGTCCAGGTCCAGCAGGGCCACACCTACCCGGTAGACCGCCTGGTCGTCCTTGGCGTGATAGATCACCAGCCAGCCCTCGTCGGTCTTCACCGGAGGGCAGCCGCCCCCGATCTTGTCGGCCTCCCACTCGAACTCCCGCCGCAGGATCGTGAAGTCGTCCAGGCGCGCCCGATAGTCCGCCCAAAACGCCTCATCTGGATGGAGGAGATGGTCCAGGTCGTCGAAGTACACGATCTGGATATCCGGCGGCACGCGATGCAACATCACGATCTTGCCCCCGATGGGCTCCGGGAAGATCACGGCATCCTTGTCGTTGAGGTCAGGGATCACCACGCCGTGCTTGGTGAACGCCTGGAAATCCTCCGTGGAGGCCACGGCCACCCGGTCACCTCGGCCGGAGAAGGCGGGAGCGGACATGGCGGTGTAGGTGATCAGGTACAGGCGTCTGCCGTCGATCTCTAGCGGATTGACGCGTGGGTCCTCGCAGCCCCAGATCTCCCACGGCTCCGTCGGTGAGAGGGCAGGCTCCTCCGCCCTCTCGAACCGTATGCCGTCCTCGCTGGTGGCCAGGCCCACGTAGGAGATGTAGTTGTCGTAGCCGTGTCGATCGGGGAAGGGCTTATAGCCGGCCGGGATCGCCCGGTACAGGAGATAGAATCGGCCGTCGGGGCCCAGCGCGGCGCCGCAGTTGAAGACGGCGCCGGCCTCCCAGGAACGTTCCGGGTTGGCGGTCAGGATCGGATTGCCGTCATAGCGTTGTAGCTTCATCTGGATCTGCACTCCTGATGATGTTTGCGTACAAGGGGGTTACCCAACGTCGGATTATACCCTGGGTGTGCATCAACACAAAGTCGTACCGGGCGACGCCACCCCCCTACTCGTCGGCCTCCGCCTCCCGCCGCTGCGCGTCGACCACGGCCATGGCGGCGATGCGCACGATGTCCTTCACCTCGTCACCGGTCTGCAGGACGTGCACCGGCTTCCCGATCCCCATCAGGATGGGGCCGATGGCCTCGGCGCCGCCCAGGCGTTGCAGCAGCTTATACGCCACGTTGGCCGCCTCCAGGTCGGGGAAGACGAGCACGTTCGCGTCCCGCACCCGGCTGAAGGGGTAGCGTTCGTCGATGATCTCCGGGACCACGGCCGTGTCCGCCTGCATCTCCCCGTCCACGCTGAGATCTGGCCGCCGTTCCCGCACGATCTCCACGGCCCTGCGGACCTTCTCCGAGAATGGATGAGGCGTCGAGCCGAAGTTGGAGAAGGAGAGCATGGCGATGCGCGGCTCGATGTCGAACTCTCGCGCCAGATCGGCTGCCAGGATGGCGATCTCCGCCAGATCCTCAGCGCTCGGGTCGATGTTCACCGTGGCGTCGGTGAAGAAGTAGATCCGGTCCCGCACGATCATGATGTATACCCCTGCTGCCCGGTGGATCCCCTTCTTCGTGTGCACCACCTGCAGGGCGGGACGCAATACCTCCGGATAGCTGTATGTCAGCCCGGAGACGAAGGCGTCCGCGTCGCCCAGCTCCACCATGAGCGCGCCGAAGTAGTTGGGCTGGCGGATCAGCTGCGAGGCCAGCGCGCGGGTCACGCCACGGCGCTGGCGCATCTGGTACAGCGCCTCGGCGTAGCGCTCATCGTATTCGCTGGCGCCGGGCGTGATCACCCGGGGAGAGCAGTTCAGCCCCAGCTCTCGGATGCGCTGCCGGATCACCTCCTCTCGCCCCAGCAGGATGACCGTGCCGATGCCCTCCTCCTTGATCTGCGCGGCCGCCCGCAGGATCTTGGGTTCCTCGCCCTCGGCGAAGACGATGCGCTTGGGGGCCTCCTTGGCCTTATTGATGATCCGGCGCATCAACTCCCAGCCCTTGCCTAGCCTTGCCTCCAGCTCATCCTTGTAGGTGTCGATATCGATCTGAATCCGGGAGACCCCCGTCCTGATGGCGGCCTCGGCTACGGCCGGAGCGACCCACAGCAGCACTCGCGGATCCAGCGGCTTGGGGATGATGTATTCTGGGCCGAAGCGCAGCGAGGTCAGGCCGTACGCGTTCAGCACGGAGTCCGGCACATCCTCCCGCGTCAACGCCGCCAGGGCGTGGGCGGCGGCTACCTTCATCTCGTCGTTGATCGCTCGGGCTCGCACGTCCAGAGCCCCTCGGAAGATGAAGGGGAAGCCCAGGACGTTGTTCACCTGATTGGGATAGTCGCTGCGGCCGGTGGCTACGATGGCATCCGGCCGGGCCTCCAGCGCCTCCTCGTAGCGGATCTCCGGATCGGGATTGGCCAGGGCGAAGATAATCGGATTCGGCGCCATCGCCTGGATCATCTCGCCGTTGAGGATATTGGCGACGGAGAGCCCCAGGAACAGGTCCGCCCCCTCCAAAGCCTGGGCCAGCGTGCGGGCCTCAGTCTTCACGGCGAAGCGGGCCTTGTACTCGTTCATGTTCTCCTCGCGTCCGGCGTAGATGACGCCGCGCGAGTCGACCATGAGGATATTCTCCCGCTTGACGCCCAATCGGATGTAGAACTCCCCGCAGGCGATGGCCGAGGCGCCCGCGCCGCAGATGACGACTTTGAGGTCCTCCAGGCGCCGGCCGGTCAGTTCGCACGCGTTGAGCAGGGCCGCGCCGGAGATGATGGCCGTGCCGTGTTGATCGTCGTGGAAGACCGGGATGTCCAATCGCTGTTTCAGCGTCTGCTCGATGTAAAAGCATTCCGGCGCCTTGATGTCCTCCAGGTTGATCCCCCCGAAGGTGGGGGCCAACGCCTCCACGACCTGGATGAACCGGTCCGGGTCCGTGGCGTTCACCTCGATGTCGAACACGTCGATGTCGGCGAAGCGCTTGAAGAGGACACCCTTCCCCTCCATGACGGGCTTGGAGGCGAGAGGGCCCCGATTCCCCAGGCCGAGGATGGCCGTCCCGTTGGAGATCACGCCGACCAGGTTCCCCTTCGCGGTGTATTCGTACGCCAGGTCCGGGTTCTCCGCGATCTCCAGGACGGGGATGGCGACCCCCGGCGTGTAAGCCAGGGAGAGATCACGCTGGGTCAGCGTCGGCTTGGTGGGCACAACCTCGATCTTCCCCTTGCGCCCCTCGCTGTGATAGGCTAAAGCCTCTTCTTTCGTGATACGCATTTTCTCACTCCTTGCAGATTCCTTATCATCATATATCGTTTCGGCTCGTCCTCGGTGACGGCCTTCAGGGCGACATCGTTGCGCCCTGCGACGAAGCGGCGGACACATGACGGTGGCGTGGCTCTTCGAGCCAGCCGGAGAGAAGCAGTCCGGCCAGGCACAATCCGGCGGTCACGGTCAACAACACAGGGTAGGAGGTGGCCTGCAGGATCCACCCGCCCAGGAAGGGGGCCACGAGCACCACGCTGCTCAGCGTGTTCGCCAGGCCGATGTAGGCCGGCCGATCCTCCGCAGGGGCGATCTCCAGGATGTAGTTCACGAACCCGGCCATGTTGGCGTTCACCAGCGCGCCCAGTGCGGCGAAGATCATCGCGTATGCGTAGGGCAGGAGCCCCGCGGGCAGCCAGGTGCGGATCCAGGGGATGGTCAAGGCCAGCAGCGGTGCGCCGATCGCCAGCCAGCCGCTCAGCCGGATCACCGCTCGCGTCCCGTGGTGTTCGTTGATGTATCCCATCAGCAGGCCGGAGAGGATCCCTCCGATCACCTGAACGGAGATGAACAGGCCGACGGTCTCGGGGTCGAAGTGGAGCTTGTCCAGCGCGTAGACCACGTAGAACGGCATGGCCATGTTGCTCCCGCCGATCAGCAGCCGCACGATGGTGACCCGTCGGAACGAGTGATCTCGGCTCAATACCGAGCGCAGTCGGGAGAGGTAGTCCGTCCACGGCGCGCGCTCCTGTTGCGCCGGCTCTGGCTGTTCTTTGAGCTGGGCGAACGACAGCAGGGAGAGGAAGAAGAACCCGCTCGCGATGGCGAAGAGCAGCGCGTAGTTATCCGGGAATCCCGGCCCGCTGGGGCCCAGGATGCGGCGAACGGCCAGGCCCACGCCGACGCTGGCCAATCCGGTGCTCATCTGCGCCAATCCGATCAGCCGGCCGCGCTGTTGGGGCGACAGGCTCTTGCTGAGCACGTCCAGCCAGGGCACGCTGGCCAGCCCATCGCACAGGAAGAAGAAGGCCAGCGCGAGGAAGAACAACGCCAGCGTGATCTGGGGATGAGGGATCGCCCAGCGCCAGATGACCAACGCCAGCAGGGGGTAGGTGACGCGTCCGATGAAGGCCGGGACGATGATGTAACGCTTCTTGAGCGGCTTACCGGCGACGTAGTTGGCGACGAAGAGCTGGGGCAGCAGCCAGCCACCGCTTTGAAGGGTGGTGACCAGGCCGATGAGCGGGGCCGAGGCGGTGAGTTGACGCACCAGGGAGGGGAGCACCGTGGTCTGGTTGATGAAGCTGAGCGCCACGCCGAAAAAGAAATAGTCGCCTAGCAGCGCGGCGAAGTTACGACGATGATCAGGCGACGGATTGAATCCGGGGGCCATGTATCCTCTTACTCCCGCGGCGCAGCGAGAAGCCCTCAACGTTGAGGGTCGGGTGTGGGCAAATCGGTGGACGGATCGTGAGAGAGACTTGCGGGCCGGGCCGGCCTCGACCCGGCCCGCAGGGAGGATCCGTTATGGGCGGACGATGAGCGTGAGCTTGCCCTCACCGATTTGGATATCCTTCACATACCAATCAGATGTATACTGCTCCAGGGCCTGGGCCGCCATGTTCGGGATCATACGCGTCATCAGATTGCTGGGCTTCAGTTGATCGAAGGCGATGCGGACCTTGCCTCCCTCCGCCCACACGTTGATGACGGCTTGCAGGTTGTTCAGGCTGATGAAGGAGTAGCGGAGCTGACTGGCCGTCACATAGACCCGGCCCTTGGTGAACCGTATGGTCAGGTCCTTCACCTGAAGCTGCCCGCCGGCCATCTCGTCCAGCATTCCGCTCTGGATCGCCTCGTTGATGGTGTCCTCGGTAATCACCCAAACGATCTGGTCCGGCGTCGGTGTGGGAGCCGGTGTGGGTGTGGCCTTGGCCGCCTGGACCTTCTTCGGTGTGGGTGTGAAGGTGGGCGTAGGCGTCGGGCTGGGTGTGGGGGTGGGTGTGAAGGTGGGGGTGGGCGTCGGAGCAGCCGTAGGCGGCGGAGGAGTGGCCGTGGCGAACAGGCTGGCCCAGTTGCCGGCCGGCACGCAGGCGGCGAGCAGTAACGTCAGCACGACCAGCCATACCCATCGAACGGAGAACCACCGCCGGATCTTGGTTGTGCCTTGTCGCATCATCGTGTCTCTCCTGTCTGTTTGATCTATTGGTATGATACCTCGCGTCCAGGGATTCACACGCGTGATCGGCTCACGCAATCATGCACATTATAGCGCGCAACCCTCTACGTCACAATCACGATCCGAGGGTGTTCGGCGGGCTTATGCTCAACGCATGGGCGGCCCGTGCTATCTTCCCCCTTTGACGGCGTCCCGTTCCAGCGCCAGCAGGCGTCGTTTCATGTCCAGTCCCGCGCCAAAGCCTCCGAGCCCGCCATCGGATGCCACCACGCGGTGACACGGCACGAGGATGGGCGTGGGGTTGGCTCCCATGGCCTGCCCTACGGCCCGCGCCGCGGCCGGCTTCCCGATGGCCCGCGCGATCCATCCATAGGATCGCGTCTCCCCATAGGGGATGCTCTGCGTCACCCGCCAGACTCGCTGTCGGAAATCGGTGTGCCCCGACCAGTCCAGCGCCACCTGGAAGGTCACCGGCTCCCCGGCCGCGTAGCGCTGCAGCTGGGCCACGATGTCGTCCGGGGCGTCCTCCGCCGGGGCGAATTGAGCCGATGGGAATTCCTCCCATATCGCCCGCCGGGCGGCATCCTCACTGGCTCGAGGGAGCAGGCTGGCCACCACGCCGTTGGGAGAATAGACAACGCCCATCCAGCCCAGCGCGCTGTGGAATACGACGGCCTTCAATGGTGTGGTTTTCATCATGGGATGTGCCCTCTCCTTTTGGGGACCACAGTGGCCTGGCCCTCCGGTCGGGGCGGGAGCGGCAGCTGAGAGGCCGAGGGGATCTCCTGGAAACGCACGGTGAAAAGGCCTTCGAGCGGCAGGTTATCTATCCCGTTGCCCGTTCGTGATGTCGCGCTCCGGCTCGCCGCATCCGCCACACGCGCCAGACGGTGCTCAGGAAGTCCAGGCTGTCCCGTATGGGATGGAAGTGGCTTTGTTCGTTGCCATAGATGGTGCGGACGGGCACCCAGGCGATGGTGTAGCCGGCTCCCACGGCCAGGGCGATCACCTCCACCTCATAGCTGAAGCGATCGCGATCCTCCTCGCCTTCCATCTCCTGCAGGAGCATCATCAGGCGGCGGCTGTACAGCCGGTACCCGCATTGGTTGTCCGGCACGTCCTGCCCCATGGCGAGGGACAGCAGGCGTCGGCCCGTGCGGTTGGCCCAACGTCGCACGCGGGGCATCTCTGCGTAAGTGCGCTGTCCGATGATGAGATCCGCCCCGGTCCGTTCGTGCATCTCCAGGAAAGCGGGCATCTCTTCGGGGTCATGCTGGCCGTCGGCATCCAGCGTGAACGCGAGGTCGGCGCCGTGGCGCACGGCCCAGGTGAACCCGCTGCGCAAGGCGGCCCCCTTGCCCCGGTTGGTCGGGTGGGCGATCACCGCGGCCCCGGCCAGGGCGGCCGCCGCGGCCGTCCCATCATCCGAGCCATCGTCGATGACTACGACTGCGTCAGCGTAGCCCGAGGCCCCACGGACGATGCGCTCGATCTGCGCCACTTCATTATATGCAGGGATCAGAGCGACCACTCTGGGCTTGCTCTGATCGGTTGTCTCGTCTGGCATATCTCCCCCGCCTGACACGCTTTGGGCCCCATCGGATTCTAGCACGTCGCCACAAGCTGGGCAAACCAGGGTAGAGGATCTTTTTCGGTGAAGACACGACGGGGAAACCTTGAAGGGTGCGGCTGATCGCAATCAAGGTCTGAGCCGCCTACACTACCTTAGAAGCTTATTTTATTTACAAAATACGGCTTGTGTGGTATGATACTGATGGACATAAGGTGGAATATGGGGGCGCGGGGGCATCGCTTCCCGCCGTTGGACGTGGGGCTACTGGAGAGGTCGAGGAGAGGAGAATGGCCAGGAATAGCGCGTTAGCCGAGCAGGTGCAGCCGACCAGGCGGCGCATCCTTGTCGAGTTGAAGAAAGCGGGCGGACTTACATGCAATGAGCTGGCGGAGCGGCTGGGGATCACCTCCATGGGGGTGCGACGCCATCTGATCACGCTGGAGCGGGACGGCCTCGTCTATTACACGACGGTGCAGCGCGGCCTGGGAAGGCCCAGTCATGTCTATCATCTGACCGAGCTGGCCGAGGAGCTGTTCCCGAAGAATTATGGACAACTGACCAACGAGCTTCTGAGCTATATCGAACAGCTGGAGGGCGAGGAGAAGGTCTGGGAGCTGTTCCAGCGACGCGCTCGACGCCGGGTTCAACGGGCGCTGGCTCGCACCGGTGGACTCTCCTTCCCGGAGAAGGTGTTTGAGTTGGCGCGCATCCTGGAGGAGGAAGGGTATCTGGCGGAGGCGGAGCAGGTTGATGAGGATACCTTTTTACTTCGGGAATACAACTGCGCCATCCATCAGGTCGCCCAGCGCTTCCCGCAGGCGTGTGGCACCGAGCTGGAGTTCTTCCAGGCCGTGTTGCCTGAGGCGACGATCCACCGGGAGCATCACATGATCTCCGGCGAGCCGTATTGCGGCTACCGGATCGTCCGTCGCGAGGGATGACGGTTGCACCCTCTTGCCGTTCGATGCGGCGGCATTCACGCGCCGCTGGAGGCCCTATCCCCTCAAGATCCACCCATGGCATCTTCGCCAGGAAGGTATACTCCCGTTGTTCCCCCTTTGCCCGCCTCCGGGCGAGGTGGTACAATCTCGCTGGAGGTTGACCTCCTTGCTTACCCACTGGAGGATGGGCCATGTTACTCCGCAATGTTCTGCTGTCCCTCTCCCGTAGCCAAGACCTGCAGGATCTGATCGTTGCCCTTCCCGTCGCCCGACGCGCGTCACGACGCTTCGTCGCGGGCGAGACCCTGGATGAGGCGATCGCGGCCGTCCAGCGGGTGAACGCGCTGGGGCTCATGGCGACCCTGAACTACCTGGGCGAGAGCGTGACCTCGGAGAGCGATGCGATCGCCGGCCGGGATGCGTACCTGGAGGCTTTGGAGGCCATCGTCTCGGCCGGGTTGGACAGCCATATTTCCATCAAGCTCACCCAATTGGGGCTGGACTTGGGAGAGGACTTCTGCTATGAGAACGTGGAACGCATCGTCGCGTACGCGGCGGAGCGAGGGCGCTTCGTCCGCATCGATATGGAGGACTCATCGTACACGCAGCGCACTCTCGACCTGTATCGTCGGCTCCGGCGGAGCTACGATAACGTCGGCGTGGTGATCCAGGCGTACCTCTACCGGAGCCGGGCGGATGTGGAGGCCCTTATCGAGGAGGGGATCGCCCATATCCGCTTGTGCAAGGGAGCCTACGCGGAGCCGCCCAGCGTTGCGTATCCGGCCCGGAAGGACGTGGACGAGAACCTCCTCCGCCTGGTTTGGATGATGCTGGCGCCGGAGGCGCGCGAGCGTGGCGCCTATCCCGCCATCGCGACGCATGATGAGCGCATCATCAGCCGGGTGCGCGCGTACGTATATCACCATCGTGTTCCCGTTGATGCGTACGAGTTCCAGATGCTGTACGGGGTACGGCGGGACGCGCAGCAGCGGCTGGCGGACGAGGGATATCGGATGCGCGTCTATATCCCCTATGGCACGCATTGGTATCCGTACTTCATGCGTCGCCTGGCCGAGCGCCCTGCCAATCTGTTGTTCTTCCTGAGGGCGCTTCTGGAGCGATGATCGCGTCGATGCCCGGATATGCAAGGCGCAGGGGGTACCCCTGCGCCTTTTTGAGTGGCTCATGTACGGTGGGAGAAGACCCACCTATTGTGGCGGCGGCACCACACCGATGGTGAGCAGGATGTTGGCGTACACGCGCTGCTCGCCGGTGGCGATCACCAGGGCGGTATTGGGATCCCGGGCGGCATCGTAGAATTGGAAGCGTCCCAGCCGCTGTAGGTCCAAATCGGAGGGAAGGATCTGCTGGAACTCGGCGAAGATGCTCGGCTCTGGCCCGCTCTCCGGGATCATCACATGGGCGGCTTCAATGGGAATGGCGTCCACCAGGACGGCCAGCACATCGGTGACCTTGACCAGCCCTGGGGCCAGGTTCAGGAAGACCCGGCGGGCGGCCGCAGGTGCTCCCGTTGAGAAGGGATAGTTCCCGTCGGCGATCAGGATCTTGGAGCCGTGCCCCGCACCTCCCAGAGCGGCCAGAATCTCCGGATGCAACAGACGATAGCGTAGCATATCCTCACCTCCTAATCGAGACCGTGGTATGGATGCAGCCATGTATCCTCTCAATGAGGATGACGGCGGGACGGGTGTTTTCGACGCGTTGCCCCGGTGCGGTGACCGGAGGAAGAAAAGGCGATGGGGGTACCCGTGTAGGCATACCCCCATCACCGCGCAACAGATGAATTAGGAGGAGAAGCCATCAACGCCCGAAGACCTTGACGGTTGCGAGTAGTCATGCGGTTGGGAAGCGGATCAGCCGACGCTGGCCACCCCTTCCGTTCCGGTCTGTAGATCGGGGACCTCCCGATCTCGTTGGGAGATGATCATCTGGTAGTTCCGCTGGAACTCCGATAGCAGCTTCTCGAATGCCTCCGTGTCGCTGAGGGCCAGGATCTGCAGCAAGGCGGTGAGCACGGCCGTGATGGCCGTCATCGATGTGAACGGGCCGCCGCTGTTGCTCGAGGCGAACACCTTGAGATCCGCCACGCGGGCGATGGGGCTGGCGTAGGAGCCGAACACGCCGATGGTCTTGGCCCCGCGATCCTTGGCCAGCTCCAGCGCGACCGCCACCTCACCGGCGTAGGGCGAGGCGGCCACCCCGATCACCAGATCCTCCCCTCCCGTCTGTCCCAGCGCAAAGGCCTGACTCATCGCCTCGGCGGGCACGTAATCCGCCCACATGCCCAGATCACGCAGGGCAACGGCGAAGGCTTCGGCCACGAAGGCGCCGTACCCCGCCCCCATGACCAGGATCCGCCGGGCGGATTTGAGCGCCTCAATGATGGCCTCCAGCGTCTCCGCCGGCAGCCCCAGCGTCTGCTGGAGGTTCTCGATGTCCCGCAGCAGGGATCGCTGCCAGGTCGCCGACGGGCTCGTGTCGCCTTCCAACGGCTCATACGAGCTCTGGAGTTCGGCCTTTACCTGTGCCTGCACATCCCGGATCAGATCGGGATATCCGTTGTACCCCAGCCGCTGGGCACACCGAACCACGGTTGTGGTGTCGACATCGACCGCCTCTCCCAGCTCTGCTGCCGTCATGAAGGCCGCCTCGCGGTAGTTATTCAGCAGGAAATCCGCGATGCGGCGGTAGCTGGGTGAGAGCAGATTGTAAACCTGAGCGATGCGCTCTCGGTACATGTTGTTGCCTCCCTTAGCCAGAGATTATGGGATGAATGCACACCTCGCCTGCGATCGCAGGTGACTTGTTCACGGAAACACGGAATTGCCAAGAGTATACAGGTTGCTTCCCTCTACTGTCAAGAGTTTTGGCGCCGCCAACCTTTCAATACGATCAAAGGACGTCTTAATTTGTTGTTGCGCAACAAGGAATCCTCTTTATCTGATTGTAAGCTAACGATGGACGCGCTACCGGTCTCCCTCGCGGGGGGCGAAGCCCCTTCGGAAAAGGCCCTTCTTCCGCCTCTGACCTGCCTGGCCTCGGCCCAGATCCCCGTGGAAAGGGCCGAGAAAGGCAGATGCGGGCCAAAAAAGCAGGATTTGTGTGGAGGGGAGCTCCCCTCCACACCTCCTCTTGTGGTTCCTGTTCCTCCGTTTCCCCACCACGCCGAAGAGCGGCGCACTTTTCAGATGTCTTGTGCGTTCCTTAGTTTATAGAGCGTGTCTGGGAAGTCCTGTTGCCCCTGCTATGGGGAGGCCCGGAGGGGTGAGGCCCCCCGGAAACAGCTCTTTTTACGCCGGAGGGAAGGTCTCCTCCGCACCTCCCCCTGTGGAGCGTGTCGCTGAGGAAGGCCCTCAGGCACGCTCATAGACCGATGTGTATTGGGCGCGAGGGCTTTGCGCGTGCCCTCGGCCGGGTTTGACGGAAGCGACCCGCTGGCGTATCTTTACCCCGACAGGAGGAAAGATGTTATCGAGGCGGCTTATCGATTGGATGCGGTTCACTTCGTTGGCTTTTCTGCTGATCACGACTGGCTGTGTCGCTGCGGGCTTCCCCGCGGCCGGATCTTTCCGACCGCTGTTCGCAACCCCGGTGACGCCCATGGCCATCTCCACACCATCGGTGATGGCCGAGAGCTCGCCGCTTCCCACGCCCACCCCGACGCCGGGCCCTACGCCGGATGGCGTTTTGCGGACCGCCCGGGTGCCCATTCTGATGTACCATTACATTTCGGATCCCCCTGCTGGGGCGGACAAATACCGCGTGGACCTTTCGGTATCGCCCGAGCGGTTTGAATCGCACCTGCGTTATCTGCAGGAACAGGGATATACCACCATCTCCCTGCGCGATCTGGTCTATTACCTCACCCGGGGGACGCCGTTGCCGCCCAAGCCGATCGTCCTGACCTTTGACGACGGATATATCGACCACTACGAGCACGCCTTCCCGCTTCTGAAGAAGTATGGCTTCCGGGGGACCTTCTTCATCATCACCGATTTCATCACGGAGGGCTATCCCGGCTACATGACCTGGACGCAGATCAAGGAGCTTGCGGAGTCCGGCATGGAGATCGGGTCCCACAGCCGGAACCATCCGGATCTGAGCGGCAAGCCGCTCGATTACCTGGTGTGGCAGGCGCTTGGCTCTAAGGAGGCCATCGAGCATCACGTGGGCGTGACGCCTCGATTCGTCTCCTGGCCCTCCGGCCGATACGACGACCAGGCGATCGCGGTGTTTCGATCGGCCCATTTCTGGGGAGGGGTGACGACGCGGCAGGGGATGGAGCAGCGGTCCGATCGGCTGTTCGAGATGCGGCGTATCCGCATGCGTGGGAGCTACACGCCGTCCTACCTGGACACGCTGCTTCATCTGGATTGGTGAGCGATGGCTGCCTATGACGCGCTGGTCACAGCGGCCATCGCGCAGGAGCTTCGATCCGAGCTCCTAGGGGGGCGCGTGCAACAGGTGCTCCAGCCCACTTCGCACAGCGTGGGATTGGAGATTTACGCTCAGGGCGCCCGTCGTTATCTGCTCCTGTCGATCGATCCCCAGGATGCCCGTGTGCACCTGGTTTCCGAGCGGCTCCGCCGGGGCGTGGATACGCCCTCCCCGCTGGTGCTCCTCTTACGCAAACACGTGCGCGGCGCCCGGCTGACGGAGGTGACCTGCCCCGCGTACGAGCGCGTTTTGCGCTTCCGGTTCTCCCATCCGGAGTATGGCACGAGCTTGCTGATCGCCGAGATCATGGGCAGGCTCAGCAACCTTATCCTGGTGGACGAGATGGGGGATATTCGGGACAGCCTCAAGCGGGTTGGTCCGGATCTCACCCGGGTGCGGGTGATCCTGCCGGGGGCGCCTTATCGCCCCCCTCCACCTCAGCAGAAGCTTCTCCCCGATCAGGTGACGCCGGCTCGTCTGGAGGCCGCGCTTCGGGCGGCGGATGAGGGGATGCCGCTATGGCGAGCCCTGGTGCGGATGGTCGCCGGGCTCAGTCCCCAGGCCGCTCGGGAGCTGGCCGCGCGCGCGACGGGCGATCCGTACGCCAGCGTCGCGGCCGCCGAGGCCTCCCGCGTGGTGGAGGAGCTGGAGGCGCTTTGGGCGCCGCTGCGCACGGGCGCCTGGGAGCCTCATGTCGTGCAGGAGGGGGAGGCCATCCTCGCGTATGCGCCCTATCGCCCGGTGCACCTGGGGCCGGCGAGGCCGGTCGAGAGCATGAGCCGGGCTGTCGAGATGTATTACGCCCGGAAAGGGCAGGCGGATCCGTATGCGGGCCTGCGCGCCGCCGTCGCCGGGGAGATCGCGGAGGCGAGGAAGCGGCTGGAGCGTCAGCGGACGGCACTTCAGCGGCAGATGGTCGATCCAGAGGAGGCACAGCGATGGCGGCAGGCGGGCGAGTGGATCCTGGCCTTCGCGCATGAGGTCCGGCCGGGCCAGGATCAGTTCGTCGTGGACACGGGAGAGGGGATGTTGCAGATCGATTTGGATCCCCAGCTCACGGCGGTGGAAAACGCTCAGGCGTACTTCTCACGCTATCGCAAGGCCCAACGCGCTGCCGAGGAGGTCCCCCGGCGATTGGAGGCTGTGGAGCGCGAGCTGGCCTACCTGGATCAGCTCGCGTTGGATCTGGAGATGGCCGGGAGCCAGCCGGAGATCGCCGCGGTGCGGGAGGCTTTGTCGGCGGCCGGATACCTGCGGCGGCGGCAGGGCCGCTCGGCGCCGCCTCCGGGGCCGATCAAGGTCACGACGCCGGAGGGGTTCACCATCCTGGTCGGCCGGAACAGCCGCCAGAACGACGAGATCACCTTTCGGGTGGCGGCGCCGGACGATCTATGGCTCCACGCGCGCGGGGTTCCCGGCGCGCATGTGATCATCCGCAGCCGCGGCCGTCCGGTGCCCGAGGCGACCTTGCGACGCGCCGCGGAGCTGGCCGCCTACTATTCGGCCGCTCGCGATGAGCCCAATGTCCTCGTCTCCGTGGTCCCGCGCCGCCGGGTGCGTCGGCAGCCGGGCGGGCATCCGGGGCAGGTCACCTACACGGGCGAGGAGACGATCCGCGTCCGGCCTCGCCCGTGAGCTCGCGCTTACTGGACCTCGATCTTCGTCGCCCGTCGGCGGCGTGTGCGGCTGGGCTGGCTTTCCACTTCCGCCGGCTGCAGGCATTCGATGGCCGCGTCGAACAGGGACCGGACTGCCAGCAGGGCCTCCCGCTGTGAGGCTCGGGTGTGCTCCCAGAACGCCTCCGGCAGCAGCCGGCATGGCTTGCGCTTGAGCTCCTGTCGAATGCCTCGGATGCCCTCCGCCAGCCAGTCAGCCAGATCGAATTCGGCCTCCGCCTTCACTTCCTCAGCACACATCTTCTCACCTCCCACCCTTAACGGCTCGTGGGACGCTGTGCCAGGGCGATGATCGATGTTCCGATGGGCAGCGTCATCCTCCGCAGGAGGGCGGCTTCCAGTCGCCCCACCTGGGAGAGGATCGTGTTCAGCAGTGGGGATACGGGCTCCATCTCCACCTGGTAGGCATCGTCGTCGAAGTGGGGGGATGCCAGGTCGAGCTTGCGATCTGCCCACCGCCGGGCCAGGATCATGAGCGCTGCCAACGGGAAGATCAAGAAGTTGTTGTAGCTGATGTATTGGGGCGTGTATCCCGCCTCCAGGAGGCGGGTGCGCAGCTCCCTCGCCGTATAGCGACGCTGATGCTTGTTCAGTACGTCGTTGTAGCTCCACAGCCACATGAAGGCGGGCACCGTCACCACCAAGTGTCCGCCCGGCCTGGTCACCCGGAAGCACTCGCGAAACACCGCCGCGTCATCCGGGCAGTGCTCCACCGTGTCCAGCAGGGCGACCAGGTCGAACTCGCCGTCCTCGAAGGGCAGGTCCTGGGCGTCGCCCAGCCGCACCTCGTAGCCCCGTTCCTGGGCCACGGCGATGGGCCGAGGGTTGTTGTCCACCCCCACGACCTGTCCGTAATGGGCCAGGTGATGCATCATGTTCCCCGCGCCGGCTCCTACATCGAGCACTTTGCGATCGTTGCCCGGTCCTACGTAGCGATCCAGCAATCCTAACAGCGCACGGGTGCGGCTTGCGAACCACCAATGTCGATCCTCTTCTAACAATACTAGCATGGGTGTTGGCGACATGCGGATGGAAACGCTCCTCTATTCCTCGGATCTCGGGCCATCGCGCGGGCGCGGAGCCCTAAACACATTTTAGCGCAGGTTCTGGCAAACGCCAAAGGCGGTGTTTCCGCGAAGGTGTAGCTTTTTCGGTGGAAATACGGCGGGAAGATTTGAGGGGCGCAGCCCCTCGAAAGAAATCTTCTCGCTTCAGCCCCTGGCCTGCCTCGCCGCCCGGATCAGGCCGGGAAAGGACAGATTCCAGGCGGAAATGGGGCGGGGCCGGGGGTGGCGGGCACCTGGCGGGGGATCAGCGGGCCAGTAGCTCGGAGGCGGCTTCGATCACGGCCTCCTCGGGGATATCCCGCACGCAGCCATGGGCGGGCAGTTCGGATTCGGGGTAATCCAACCGGCCGCAGGGGGCGCATGCCCAATCGGACATCAGCACGCGGTGCTTGCGCGCGTCGCCCCAGGGGCCGAATCGACGGGGATCGGCGGGGCCGAACAGGTGGACTGTCGGCGTGCCCATGGCCACAGCCAGGTGCAGGGGGCCGCTGTCTGGCCCCAGGACCAGGTCGCAGCGCTTCAGCAGCGCGCCCAGTTGTCCGATGGTAGTCTGGCCGGCCAGGACGACGGCCGGGTGGGACATGGCGTCCTTCACCGCTTGGGCCAGCGCGCTCTCCTCGCGACTTCCCGTGATGAGGATGCGCACCTTGTAGCGTGCGGCCAGGGCGTCGGCGACGCGCGCCCAGGCGCACGCCCGCCATGTCTTCACAGGGGCGCCGGTGCCCGGATGGATGGCGACAAGACGGGAGGCATCCTTTGAGATCGATCGGAGCAGCTCCTCCGCCCGATACTCATCCAGGGCGGTGGGGGCGAATCGCAGGGGGTGTGTCGCCGGCTCGATCGGGTGGAGGTCGGGATCGACGAGGTGCAGGTTGCGTACCACCTCGTGCGCGTGGGGCGGCAGGGGGCTCGTCTGGGTGAGGAAGGGGCGCGTCTCCGGGATATCGTACCCCCGCCGCGTGGGGATGCCCGCCCGCGCGGCCAGCAACGCTCCCCACCAGTGATCGGGGCGCAGGATGATCGCCTCATCGAAATGGCTCGCTCGTAGCTGCGCCGCGTAGCGGAGCAAGGCTGTGTAGGGCTTCCAGATCGCCTTCTTGGGCTGGCGGGTGAATCCGGGAAACGGACAGACCCACAGGGCGTCGATATCGGGGTTGTGGGCCAGGATCGGGCGCGCCCAGGGGCCGATCATGGCCGTGATGTGTGCTTCCGGGCGCTGCTGGCGTAGCCGTGCCAGGGCGGGTGTCGTGAACAACAGGTCCCCCAGGTGATCCGGGCGGATGACCAGGATGCGGGCCGTGGCGCGCGGCTTCGAGGTGCGCAGCCGGAGCACGGCGCCCAGGGCGCGCAGCCCCCATAGCCGTACCCGTTGTCTGACGGTGCGTTGGGAGCCCACGGCGTGTGCGGCGAGGTGGCGGTGGGCCAGGCGCTCACGGTCCTCGCGCGGGGTGATCTCCTTCAGATTCATACAGCCGCTCCATGGCAGGCACGATCTGATCCCAGTCGTAGCGTTTCTCCACGAACCTTCGAGCGGTTGCCCCCAATCGTGCGCGCTGTTCGTCGTCGCTCAAGAGCTCCACGATCGCCCGGGCGAAGGCTTCCGGCGTATCCGCCAGCCGCAGCTCCCGCCCGTCGGCCACATCGAACCCCTCCACCCCTAGCCGGGTGGAGACGATGGCCTTGCCCAGCGCCATCGCCTCAAGCACCTTGAGCCGGGTCCCCCCTCCCACGCGCAGGGGGATCACGTACACGGTGGCACCGGCGATGTAGGGGCGGGTGTCAGGCACCCATCCCGTCACCTCCACGGCGGGGTTTTGGGCCAGTTTGCTCAGGCTGGGGTGCGGTTTCTGTCCTACGATGAAGAAGCGGGCATCCGGCATGGACTCTCGCACGCGGGACAGGACGGGCATGAACCATCGCACCGCGTCCACGTTGGGGCGGAAATCCATCTTGCCGGTGAAGACCAGGGCATGGGCGCCCAGGTCGCGTGGCTGCACGCGATGAGGATCGTAGGACTGCAGGTCCACGCCATTGGGGATCACGGCCGGGTGTAAGTCGGGGGATAGACGCTTCAGCGCGGCCGCGTCCGCCTGGGACACGGCCGCCACCGCGTCCGCGTGCCGGCACACGATCCGCTCGTAGCGACGCAGCTTCTGCCATTGGACGAGGGAGTATGCCGCCGCGATCCAGCGGCGCGGCCGGCGGATATCGGTCTGAAAGGCTCGCTGTTGAAGCACGTACTCGGCGTTGTGGTCGTCGAAGACGATGCGTGGGGGAGGCTGTTGCGGCGTGATGGCGGCCGCCCCGGGGGTCAGTCGCACGCCCGCGATGGCCAGGCCATAGGACGCCATCTCGATCCCCTCGATCTGGACGATCTCGTAGCGTTGTCTCTGAAGCAGCTCGCGCAGGCGGCGCCACATCTCGGGCGATTCCAGGCGTAAGGCCATGTCAGGCAATCGCGAGGTCAGCGTGGTACGCAAGCGTGCGCTCAGACGTCGTTGCGGCGTGGGCGCCGTGGCGATGGCGCGGCAGAGCTCGTGGAGAGGGGAATCGGGCGTCAGCTCATCGCCCGGCTGGAGAAAGGTCAGCAGGTCGATCGTGTGGTGCCGGGCCAGGCGCGCGAGCAGGTTGAAGTTGCGAATCGCCGTCCCCTGTTGGGGGGGATAAGGGAGTTGGGGGGTGAGGAGCAGGACGCGCTTGGCTGTGGGCATTTCTACGCCCGCACTTGATATGCCTTACCTTGCGTTACCGGTTGTGTGGCCACCTGGCGGTAGACCGCCAGGGTTTCCTGGGCCGCCCGCTCCCATGAGAACAGGGCGGCTCGCTGCAGCCCCCTGTGGCGTAGCTCGTTGGCCAGTTGTTCGTCGGTAAGCACCCGCCACAGGGCGACCGCCAGCTCCTCCCAGTTGTTGGGATCCACCAGCAAGCCCGCGTCTCCGACCACCTCGGGCAGGCTGGCCACGTTGGAGACGACGACGGGCGTGCCGCAGGCCATGGCCTCCAGAGGCGGCAGGCCGAAGCCCTCGTAGTGGGCGGGCAGAGTCAGGCAGCGAGCGGCGTTCAGCAGGTGCAGCAGGTCATCGTCCGTCACCCGGCCGAGGAAGTGGCAGTGGTCTTGCAGCCCCATCTCATCGACCTGGCGGAACAGATCGTCGACCAGCCAGCCGCGTCGCCCGGCGAACACCAGGTCCGCGTCGAGCTTGTAGGCTTCTCGCAGGTGTTGGTAGGCGCGCAGGAGCGTCGGCAGGTTCTTGCGCGGCTCCAGCGT
The DNA here is from genome assembly GCA_013152435.1 of Chloroflexota bacterium. NCBI lineage: Bacteria > Bacillati > Chloroflexota > Chloroflexota bacterium. Next base: position 116,960 of record JAADGJ010000059.1, read on the forward strand.
GCCTACGAAGAGGATGAATTCGCTGGGCAACCCGGGGAACCGCTCCTGGGCCCTGGCCAACGCCCGCTTCCGATCCATCGGGCGGAACAGCGGGTTCGCTGCCTCCGAGATCACGGTGATCTTGGACTCCGGCACGCCCAGCAGGTTGATGGTATCCTGCTTGGTCGCCATGGAGGGCACGATGATGTGGTGGGCGTGTTGGACCGCTCGATCGATCTGCCCGTAGTACCGGGCACTCTCCTCCGTCAGGAATTGGGGATAGATCAGAAAATGCAGGTCGTGGATGGTGATGACGGAGCGGAAGCGGCGGCAGTAGAGCGGCGGGATGAAATCCGGGCTGTGGAGGACGTCCGCCTCTATCCGTAGCAGCTCGATGGGAAGGGCGAACTGCTCGAATCGGTTGTGAGAGGGGGTCCATAGCCCTATACGCCGGAAGTTCGGCTGTTTTATGATGGGCTTGAGGTGCTTGCGGCTCTGCAGGATGAAGAATTGGTCCTCCTGATTCAGAGCGGCGAGCGCCCGGATCAGACGTATCGTGTATTGTCCGATCCCGGCCTTGGTGTAGTATACCAGTCTGGCGTCAATCGCGAAGCGCATAGTTCTCCCGTTGAAAAAGCAGAAAGAAACCCTCTCGCCCTGCAACTCTGCCTGGGCCAGAGGGTATGCTCAACGCTCCGGAAAATAATATACCATCGTGGTCGAAATCCGTCAAATTAGCTGTACGCATGTCCCGGCGCGCCCCGGAGGCGGGAGTGCACCCGGTGTATCGACAGGAGACAATCTCGGAAAGGGACGTGGGCGTCTTGTCCCATCCCCCTGACGCTTCCCCGCCCCAGCGAATGAGGGAGGAGGAGCTGTGGTGCCGGGGTTTCCCTGCTATCGTGCCCTCGCGGCGCCCTGCGAATTGTCCCCCGCCGGGCGACGTGCTATAATCGGCCCCGGCAAATCCCGTCGTCATGGGAATGGGTGTGAAGAAGATCCTGTTCGTGTGCACCGGTAATCTCTGTCGTTCTCCAATGGCCGCTGGCCTCATGCGTCAGCGGCTGGCCGCGGCCGGTTTAGACGGCCATGTGCAGGTGGCCTCGGCGGGGGTCTACGCGGTCCCGGGACGTCCCGCCAGCGCGTACGCCGTGGACGTGATGGCCGAGCGCGGCGTCGATATCTCCCAGCACCGCTCTCGGGATCTTACCCTGGCCGATATCGAGCAGGCCGACCTCATCCTGGTCATGGAGGAAGCCCATCGGCGTTCCATCTTCCACCTGGCCCCTCAACACCTCCGCAAGGTGTTCCTGCTCAGCGAGATGGCGGGGCGACATCACGATATCGAGGACCCGTACGGCGACCCCATCGAGGAATATCGTCGCTGTGCCGATGAGCTGGAAGGCTTGCTGGATGTGGGCTTTGCCAACATCCTGAAACGGGCCGGCCTCACGGACTAGCGTCGCCGCCATTCCCCTCCCGCTCTCTCAGGCGCATCATCTCCACGTAGGGCAGGAATCCATAATAATAGGCCAGCAGCAGGGAGAGCCGTAACCCCCACCACCCATCGCGGTACCCCTTTAGCGTGAAGAAGCGACGCCGGAATTCCCGCCACGGTTGCAGGACGAAGTTGTGAGGGCGGGGGCGTACGCCTCGCCTCCGCAGGGCCTCCGCCTCGTATGTGGCGTATCGGCGCTGTTTGGCGTGGAACTGATCCCAGGAGCGGTAGTTATAGTGGATCAGGGGATGCCTCAGGTAGCCGGATCGGCCGTTCAGGATCACCACCTCATGAACGGGGCGATCGGGGTCGTACCGGGCCTTCTCCCGCCGCAGTAGCCGCAGCTGATAGTCGGGCCACCACCCGGCCCCTCGCACCCTGCGGCCGACGATGTAGTTCTCGCGCGGCACCCACCAGCCCGCGTGCCCGGGGTCATGAATCACGTTCTGGATCTCTTTCGCCAGGATGGGGGTCGCCCGCTCGTCGGCGTCCACGAAGAAGATCCAGTCCGCCTCCACCCGTTCCAGCGCCGCGTTGCGTTGTGCGGCGTAGTTGTCGAAGGGGCGCGTGAGCACTTCGGCTCCCATCTCCCTCGCCAGCCGGACCGTGTCGTCCTCGCTGCCGGAGTCGAACACCACGCGGCGTTCGGCCCATGAGAGGCTCTCCAGACACTCCCGGATGTTGTCCTCCTCATTCCACGTGAGGACGACGACGGCCAGGGTCGGTGCGCTCACAGCCGGGCCACCTCCTGGTAAGCGGCCAGTCGGCGCTCCATCTCCTCCCGCGTGATCTCCCCTTGTTTCGCGGCCTCGCGGGCCCGCTGGGCCTCCGCCCGCATCCCGAGCCGCACGATCGTTCGGGCGACGGACCGCCAGATGGCGGGATAATAGCGCTTGAAGAAGCGATAGCGGCTGCGCCATAGCGCCACGTATGCACGATCCCGGAACTGGCGGGCGCTTTGCCCCTCATGGTGGATCACTCGCGCCTCCGGCACGCAGTACACGGACCATCCGGCCGCCTGGAATCGCCGACACCAGTCCATCTCCTCGGCGTACATGAAATAGCTCTCGTCCAGCAGACCCACCTGGCGGATCGCCTCCCGGCGGACCAGCATGGTCGCGCCCAGCACGAAGTCCACGGGGAACGGCTGTCCGCGATCGTACAGGGCCCGGGGGTAGCGCCCGTTGATGCGGGATTCCGTTAACCGCCAGTTGATGGGGAAGAAGTCCAGGAACACCTGCGCCAGCGAGGGGAAGCGAAAGGCGCTGTGCTGGAATCGGCCGTCGCCGTATCGAAGCTGTGCGCCGACCACCGCCGCATGAGGATGCGTGCTCAGGAAGCCTGCCAGGGCCGAGAGCGCGCCGGGCAGTAGCTCCGCATCCGGGTTGAGGAGCAGGACGGCGTCGGGGGCGTCGTCCGCGTCCGGCAGCCCCATCTCCCGCAGGGCCCGATTGTTGGCCCGGGCGAACCCCAGGTTTTCGGGGCTGGCGATCAGGTGGACCCAGGGGAATTGCTCTTGAACCATCTCGGCCGATCCGTCGGCCGAGGCGTTGTCCACGACCCAGGTCTGGACCTCCAGTTCAGGTGAGTGTTCCTGTTCGGACTCCACCGACATCAGGCAGCGCGCCAGCAGGTCTCGTACGTTGTAGCTTACCACGACGATGCCGATATGGGTGATCGGCTCCGGCGCGGCCTCGCTCATGGCACCCCCACGTGGATCAACACCCGATCGATATAATTGTTCTCGGCGTTGATCCCCACCCACTCGTGGATGAGCGCGCCCCAGGCGAAGATGTCGTTGCGGGGCGGCTTCTTGACCAGCTCGATGGCTCCGTAGACCAGCCCGCGCTTGCCGGGCATCAGGTACCATTGCTCGCGCCCGTTGATGATGCGGCGCTCCAGGTCCTCCGGGCGGCCGATGGCCCATCGATAGGGGAAGTCTGTCTCGGAGACGTCGAAGCGGATGCCGAATCGCCAGACGCCCGCCTGCTCGTAGAAGCTGTCGTTGCCGGTCTTGACGGCCAGCGTGTTGAAGTTCTCGTCGCTGCGGTAGACGGTGCCGGGCCAGGGGCCGGATGTGCGGATCGGGACCTTCCCGTAGTTCTCCACCACGGTGGTGAAGACGATGCGCCCGCCCAGCGGGATCCATAGCTCGCTCCCCACCGCGCCCTGCCAGTCGATCTCCGCGTTGGGGACCAGGGCTCTCGGCTTGCCGCCCTCCACGATGGTCAGCGTGCTGGTGACGACCACGTAGTTCCCCACGGCGTCGCGCGCCTCCGCCACGACGATGTACGTGCCATCCGGCGGGGGATCGGCCCCCAGATCGACGCCGCCGTCGTAGTCATAGTAGTGTGGGCCTCGCTCGCCCACCTTGGCCGTGCCCGCCGTCTCCCCCAGCGGGACGCGCAGGCTGGGATCGTCGGGGGAGACCAGGTAGACGTTGATCTCGCTCACGTCCTTGTTGAGGAAGTAGCTGATCCCCGCCCGGTCGTCGATGCCGTCCTGGTTGGGCGTGAACACGGGTGGCACCACGGTGAATTTGCGCAGCTCCGGCAATGTGGTGTCGGCGTTCTGGATGGTGATCGTCCCGCTGACGGACTCCGTGTAGCCGGACTCGTCGGTGGCCTCCACGGTCCACGTGTACACGCCATCCGGGAGGACGCGGCTGCGCACGATCTCGCGGGTATACTCGTTCTCCAGGATCATCTCTTCGCCGTCGATCACGCCGCCCCAGTAGACGCTGTACTCGCCAGGGGAGCGATCGCGCTCTCGGCGGAAGTAGTGGCGCTGGCCGGCCTCGTCGGTGAAGTAGATGGAGACCTTGGCGTTGCGTCCCAGCCGGTAGCGGATCAGGGTGACGTCGTCCTGGCCGTCGGCATTAGGCGATATGACGGCTGGTTCGACGGAGACGTTGCTTAGCAGCGGGCGCATGGCCTCGATCAACGTACAGCCGGCCGCGACCAGCGCGAAGGTGAGCAGGATCGAGGTAATGAAGAGCCTGCTTCTCAAGAGGAAGTCGTGCATTTTCATAACCCCAAGTGTACCAGAAATCAGCGTGATGGGCCAATTGGCGCCTGCGATGCTCCACATGGGTGGATGCAGTACGCTCGTTGACGAGGATCTGCTCGCCGGTTACAATGGGTTCTGTGTGGCCGCGTGACCCCATGAACCCGCAGGAGGCGTCCGATGCTGACCTCAAGAGAGCGAGTTGCGCTGTCTTTGAATCATCAGGAGCCCGACCGCGTGCCCCTGGACCTGGGCGGCAGCGCGGTGACCGGCATGCACGTCAGCTCCGTCTACCAATTGCGTCAGGCCCTGAAGCTGGACCCGCCCGGCACGCCGGTCAAGGTGGTCGAGCCTTATCAGATGCTGGGAGAGATCAAGCCCGACCTGATGGACGCACTGGGGGTGGATGTGGTTCCCTTGGAGTCTCCCAGGACGATGTTCGGGTTTAAAAAGGAGGGGTGGAAACCCTGGACGTTCTTCGACGGCACGCCGGTGCTGGTGCCCGAGGGGTTCAACACGGATCCTGAGCCCAACGGCGACATCCTGATGTATCCCGAGGGGGACAAGTCGGCGCCGCCCAGCGGCCGGATGCCCAAGGGGGGCTTCTACTTCGATACCATCATCCGGCAGCCGCCCATCGATGAGGAGAACTTGAATCCCGAGGACAACCTGGAGGAGTTCGGTCCCATCTCCGATGAAGACCTGGCCTACTTCCAGCGCGAGGCGGAGCGGCTGTACACGGAGACAGACAAGGCGATCTTCGCCAATTTCGGCGGCACGGCCTTCGGCGATATCGCGCTGGTGCCCGCTCCCTGGCTGAAGTATCCGAAGGGCATCCGCGATGTGGAGGAATGGTACATCAGCACGGTGACGCGGCGGGATTACGTGTATCGAGTGTTCGAGCGGCAGTGTGAGATCGCCCTGGCCAACCTGGAAAAGCTGTATCAGGCGGTGGGCGATCGCGTGTCGGTGCTCTTCGTCACGGGGACGGACTTCGGGATGCAGACCGGGCCATTCATCTCCCGGGAGACGTACCGGGATTTGTACATGCCGTTCCACAAGCAGGTGAACGACTGGGTGCATGAGCACACGTCGTGGAAGACCTTCATCCACTCGTGCGGCTCGGTGATGGCGTTGATCCCCGATTTCATCGAGGCCGGATTCGATATTTTAAACCCCGTCCAGACCTCGGCGGCGGACATGAGCCCGCGCGAGTTGAAGGAGCGGTTCGGGGATCGCATCGTCTTCTGGGGGGGCGGTGTGGATACCCAGCGCACGCTGCCATTCGGTACGCCGGAGGAGGTGCGGGAGCAGGTCCGTGAACGCATTCGCATCTTCGGGCCGGGTGGCGGGTTCGTCTTCAACACGATTCACAACGTGCAGGCCCGGGTGCCGGTGGAGAACCTGCTGGCGCTATACAAGGCCGTGCGGGAGTATGGACGGTATCCGCTGGAATAAGCGGCAGTGATTTCCCCTATCTCGGCCGGAAAGATCCTGCTTCATCGAAGAGGTCGAGAGTCTTGGCAGTCTCAGGAGCGCTGACGGATGGGGAGAGGGCTCTGGCCTCCCAGAGAGGCTGGGGCCTTTTAATCACAAAGCCGTGGGCTTATCGCTCGGCGTTGGTGCTCTTTAAGAAGGCCAGGCGTCTGGTTACGGACCGGTTGACCACTTTATCCAGAGGGGAATTCTCACGCGGCTGGGGCCTCACCACGAATATCTGCCCATCCTTCCGCCATCACTCCACCTCCGCCACTCTTTATATCACAAACCTTTCTTCTTCGGAAGCAGTCAGCCCGAGACACCTCATCTCGCCTTGTGGACACCCACGAGGAATGTCCCTGCGGAATTGCTACCCCTTGTAAGGGCAACCCTTGTGGTTGCCCCTGGACTTTGGCCTTTCCCTTTGATGGCCCAGATACACAGCTTTCTTTGCAGCACTACTCCGTATCTTGCGCGGGTAGTGGAGGGCATTGCCCTCCACTACCCGAAAGGCCAAACTTGTGGGACAGCCCTTGTGGTTGCCCGCTTCAGCTAATCCTCCGACACGACGATCTCCCCCAAACGCACGGCGTCGCCGCCGATGTCCAGGGACAGGCGCGGGAGGCCGGGCTGATTCGCGTCGTACAGGCCGATCTCCAGCGTGTAGCGGCCGGGCGACAGGTCCGCCGGCAACGTCAGATCGAAGCGATCGACGATGACCTCGTTGGGCAGCCAGCTCGTGGTCGGCCGGGCGCCCCGCCCCGGCACGTGGTCCTCCTGGGCCACGACGCGGCCGTTCCCGTCCAACAGATGCACGAACGCCGTGTAGGAGCGATCCATCGCCGTCACCGCCTGCCAGACGACGGTCACGGCCAGGGTTCCGCCCGGAGCGGCTTGCGGCGGGTTTGCGTCCACGCCGATCAGCCGGACCTGTCCCCCGAAGATCGCCTCGGAGGGCCACCTCACCGGTGGTGCCTCAAATCTATGCTCGACCGGGGTGATTCGCACCTGGCCCAAGGCGAGGGCATTGCCCAGCGGCTCCCCTCGTTCGTCGATCACCCGGCCGTAGAGCGTCAGGTTCCCGCCAGGAGCCTCCCGGGGCGCCCAGACCGTGTGCTGTCCCCGCACAGGCATCCCGGTCGGCCATGCCTCGGTCGGGTAGGGGACGTCGCCGGTCAGCGGCCCATCGCTCGGGGCGAAGCGCGTGTCATCGCGTTGCCACCACAGCTGCAGCGCCAGGCCGGGCGGCAGCTCGGACGTCGCCTGCCACCACGTCTCCAGCGTGAACGCGTCGCCCGGGATGATCTCCTCCGGGACGTCGCCTACCCCCAACAGGATCAGCCCGGGGGCCATCGGCATGGCCAGCGGTCGGGCGAATTCCAGCGTCTCCGAGGATACGCCTCGTACCAGCCGGGGCACGCGTATGGGCGTGAGGAAGGTGGACAGGCCCTGCGGCGCGCCGGAGACGTCCAGCACTTCCAGGGGAGGACCGCCTTCTGGGTACACTCGCAGGCGCAGTCGATACTCTCCCGGTGGGGTGCCCGGGTCGGCCGGTAGCTTATACCGCCCAAGCGTCACCTGACCCGGCCGCCACCGGAACGTGGGATACTCGTACGCGGACAACCGGCGATCGGGCAGCCGACCCCAGACGTGGCCGGCCGCGTCCAGCAGCTCCCCGGCCACTTTCAGATCCTCACCCAAGGAGACCTGCGCTTCCCAATAGAGGTGCAGCTCGCCGTCGTCTCGCTGCCTGTGTCCCAGAAGCCACACCTTGCCGCCGAAGTTCACATGTGCGGGGTAGGCGATGGGCGGTTCCCCCTCGAAGCGGGCGTCGGGCGCCCAGCGGAAGTGACGCACGCCCACATGCCAGAACGAGCGGTCCACCGGCAGCTCGGCTCCTGCCGCCTCCAGGATATCCGCGACCACACCGCTGGGGTCCACCACCTCGTCCTGCCAGAGGATCAGCCAGGCGCCCCGTTTCCCCGCCAGCGCCTGGGCCAGCCGGTTGCCCACCTCGTAGCTCAGCACCGCGTTCACGTCCAGCACGTCGATGTCGGGCAGCCGGACGCGCTCCAAATCCCCCGCGTAGTAGTCCCACACGGGGGACATGTGCCCGGAGACCAGGAGCACCGTCTCGTCCTGGGCGATGTGGGCGCGCACGTACAGGGCCGCGCCGCGAAAGTCCGCCTTGGTAAGGCGGGTGTCCGTGAACCAGGAGCGGTCGGCGTAGGCGAAGGCGGCGAGGATGAAGACCAGCGCGACGAGGGCGGCGCCTGCAAGGAGATGGGAGATAGGGCTCCGGGAGATGGGGGGGCGGATAAGGGTGTCGAGCCCGGCGGCGATGAGTAGCCAGAGCGCGGGCGAGGAGAGCATGAGGTAGCGCGGGTTGAATTTGGGCGTGCGCGATGAGAGGATCAGGATCAGCACGACGGGAACCAGAAGATAGCAGAGCAGGTAGCTGAGGGCCCAGGCTTTCCGCCTGTGGCAACGGAGGATCCCGATCAGGGCCAGCACCGTGATCGCCGCAAAGCCCCACCCGGCCCGCAGGGCTTCCGGCTCCAGCATGGTCTGTGGCGCGCCGAGGACGAAATTGATCCAGGTGTGTCGCAACGCCTCGCCCAGCTTGAGTTGCCCCTGCCAGTAGGAGGCATCCACCCGATAACGGTTCAGGACGAACGGGAGCCAGGGAAGGTAGCCGATGAGAATCACGCCCGCGGCGAGGATAGCTTCTGGGACGAGGGGCGATGGACGACGAGCGGAGGGCGTGAGGCGCGAAGGGCGGAGGAGGAGCAGGATGCCAACGGCGATGGCGAACGCGGCCAGCAGGAAGAAGGCGAAATAATGAGTGTAGACGGCGGCCAGGCCGGCGATGGCGAACGTCCCCCACCAACGTCGCCGTGTGGGGGAGTTCGAAGATTGCAGCGCCCGCAGGAGCGCGTACGCGACCACCAGCCCCAACGCCGTGAGCTGGGTGTACATCCGGGCTTCCTGGCTGTAGTAGACGTAAAGCGGGTTGGCGGTTGCCAGCAGCGCGGCCAGCGCCCCGGCCCGTTGGCCGATCAGCCGGCATCCCAGCGCGTAGATCAGGGGGATGGTCAACACGCCCCATGCGACCGACGGGAAGCGCAGAGACCACTCGGAGGTGCCGGCCAGGCGGACCCACCCGGCGACCACGTAGTAGTACAGCGGCGGCTGGATGTCGTCGGCCGTCCAGCGGGTGAGTTCGGCCAGCCCCTGGTGTACAACCTGCGCCGTCACGCCCTCGTCGTACCAGAGGCTCTGGGCGTCCAATCGGTACAGCCGTATCCCCCAGGCGATCAGGGTGAGGAT